>JAAZDZ010000367.1 GCA_012512545.1 Alcaligenaceae bacterium
CGTCTGTTCCACAAGATGAACGACGAAGAATGGTCGCAGGTCATTGATGTGCACCTGAACGGTTCCTTCAACGTCAGCCGCGCGGCTGCTCCGTACTTCCGCGAGCAGGAATCCGGCGCCTACATCCACATGACGTCCACTTCGGGCCTGATCGGCAACTTCGGTCAGTCCAACTACTCGGCAGCCAAGATGGGCATTGTGGGCCTGTCCAAATCCATCGCTCTGGACATGTCGCGCTTCAATGTGCGCTCCAACTGCATTGCGCCGTTTGCCTGGACAGCCATGACCAGCTCGATTCCTGCCAACACCCCCGAGGAGAAGGCGCGGGTTCTGAAGCTGCAGAAGATGGAAGCAGGCAAGGTCGCCCCATGGTGGTCTACCTGGGCAGCGAGGCCGCCAACGAAGTCACCGGCCAGATTTTCAGTGTGCGCGCCAACGAAATCATGCTGTTCAGCCAGCCGCGTCCGATCCGTTCTGTTCACCTTTCGGAAGGCTGGACACCGGAATCCATCGCCGAAATTGCCGCGCCAGCCATGAAGAACAGCTTCTTCGCTCTGGAGCGTTCGCCTGACGTGATCAACTGGGACCCGATCTAAGACCGGACTCACGCCCCGGCATCGCGCCGGGGCGGCATCTTTCGTCAGCCTTTGCACACCATTCTGAAGAAAAAGGAGCCAGATCACCGTGGCGCTTGACTACCAACTCATCAAGAACTGGACGTTCGAAGACGTTCGTCAGACTTATTCCGAAAAAGACGTCATGCTGTATGCGTTGGGCATCGGCCTTGGGCACGATCCTCTCGATGAAGAGCAGCTGAACTTCGTTTACGAAAAGAATCTCAAGGTGTTCCCCACAATGGGTTCGGTGCTGGGGTACCCTGGCTTCTGGATGCAGGACCCGCGCGCAGGCATTACCTGGGTCAAGCTGGTGCATGGCGAGCAGCGCATGAGCTTCCATAAGCCCTTCCCGGTCGCGGGTGAGGTCATTGGCCGCAGCCGCGTGACTCACGTCATCGACAAGGGTGCCGAAAAGGGGGCGCTGGTGATTGTCGAGCGCACTCTGCACGATGCCTCGGACGATTCCGTGCTGGCCACGGTCGCGCAGACGACGTTCTGCCGCGCCGACGGCGGGTTCGGCGTCAGCGACCCTGGCCCCGAGGCGCTGCCCAAGGTGCCGGAACGCGCGCCCGACCACGTATGTACGCTGCCCACCTTGGCTCAGGCGGCCTTGCTGTATCGTCTGAATGCCGACCCCAATCCGCTGCACGTCGATCCGCATGTCGCCACGGCCGCAGGCTATCCCAAGCCTATTCTGCATGGCCTGTGCACCTACGGCGTGGCTGCGCATGCCATCATCAAGACGCTGTGCGGCTACGACTCCACCCGCCTGAGCCGTTTCGATACCCGCTTTTCGTCGCCGGTCTATCCCGGCGAGACCATTGTGGTTGAAATGTGGGAAGCCGAAGCGGGCATGGTGCAGTTCCAGGCCAAGGTGAAGGAACGCGACATCGTGGTGCTGAGTAACGGCGTGGCAGGCATTCGCTGATCACGCGGCAAAGCTCCGGCTGTTGAGCCGGAATTCCTCGTTTCAAACGGCAAACGGGCGGGAATTCATTTTCCCGCCCGTTTGCCGTTCTGGGGGCGCGGATGAAAGATAACGTGTCATATCCGGCTGCGTGACTGGGGCTGTGGCCAGTTCAGGCGCAACGCAAGAATATGCCTTTGCTTGCATATTCACTTGAGAGCATATATCATTCGTTTCCTGGCGTTAAGAATCGCTTGTTTTTCAGGCTTTGACGCCAGTTTGTTTTACTACCAGATCCGGTAAACGTATGTCCAAGAAATCCCAGAAGGCGGCGGCTCTTCCTGCGAATGGAACTGAACTGCACGCTCATGGAAACTCCAAGATAACCGCTCTCCATCCCGATACGCAGCCTGTCGAGGCGCCCGCAATGAAGGTTGAAACACTCAAGGAATTGCGCAAGGCCACGCAGCACACGCAGGATGATCTCGCCCTTGCCATGGGCGTGGGCCAGGGCACGGTTTCACGTATTGAAAAACGGCGCGACATGCTGGTGTCCACCCTGCAGCACTATGTGGAAAGCATGGGCGGCAGATTGCAGATTCTGGCCACGTTCCCGAATCGCCAGCCGCTGGCCATCGAATCTCTTGGAAGCAAGACCACTCAGCGCACTAAAGAGCGCAAGAAAAAATCTGCTGAAACTGGCAGCAGCCGTCAGTCCGTACCCTGAGCAAAGATGCACAACATAACTACACCGTACTACCTTATCGACAAACAGGCTCTGCAACGCAACCTGGACATCATGGATTACGTCCGCGAACATTCCGGCGCCAAGGTTCTGCTGGCCCTCAAGTGTTTCGCCACCTGGTCTGTATTCGACATGATGCGCAAACACATGGATGGCACGACTTCATCTTCCCTGTATGAAGTCAAGCTGGGCTACCAGAAGTTCGGTGGCGAAACCCACGCCTACAGCGTGGCGTATGCCGACCATGAAATCGAAGAAGTCGTCGCCAACTGCGACAAAATCATCTTCAACTCCATCAATCAGCTCGAGCGCTATGCGAAATACGCCCAGGGCAAACCCATGGGCCTGCGCCTGAACCCGGGTGTCAGCGTAGCGGGGTTCGATCTCGCCGACCCGGCCCGCCAGTACAGTCGTCTGGGCGAAGGCGACCCGGAACGCATTCTGAGCGTGATCGACCGAATTGATGGGGTGATGATTCACAACAACTGTGAAAATGAAAATCTGGAACGCTTCGACGAATTGCTTGCCCAGGTGGAAGCGCGTTACGGCCATGTTCTGCAACGTCTCAAATGGGTGAGTCTGGGCGGCGGCATCAGCTTTACGACGCCAGGCTATCCCCTGGAAGCCTTCTGCAAGCGGCTCAGGGAGTTCGCCCAGAAGTATGGTGTGCAGGTCTACCTCGAACCCGGTGAAGCATCCATACAAGGGGCGGCCACACTTGAAGTCAGCGTGCTGGACGTCGGCTACAACGGCAAGCACCTGGCTGTGGTTGATTCATCGACTGAAGCTCATATGCTCGATCTGCTCATCTATCGCGAAACCGCTCCCTTGGGCGACGGCGAAGGCGAGCACGAATACATGGTCTGCGGCAAGACCTGCCTGGCGGGCGATATCTTCGGCGAAGGCCGCTTCCGCCAGCCGCTCAAGGTGGGCGACCGCATTTCCATTGGTGATGCCGCAGGCTACACCATGGTGAAAAAGAATTGGTTCAACGGCGTCAATATGCCGTCCATAGCCATTAAGGAAGCTGATGGCTCCGTGCGCAGGGTGCGCGAATTTTCCTTTGACGACTACGTCAACAGCCTGTCCTGATAGGCAGCCTGCTCATATTCATACACATTTGGGGGGTTATCCATATGAAACGTAACGTACTTATTATCGGCGCGGGTGGCGTAGCGCATGTTGGCGCGCATAAATGCGCACAGAACAATATCCTGCTGGGCGATATCCACATCGCATCACGCACGCTCAGCAAATGCGAAGCCATCATTGCTTCCATCAAGGAAAAAGGCAATCAGCGCGGCCCTGGCCTGCTGAAAGCTCACCAGCTTGACGCCATGGATGTCGAAGCGACCAAGACACTCATCCGTTCCACCGGCAGCCAGATTGTGCTCAACCTGGGTTCGCCCTTTCTGAATATGTCTGTGCTGCAGGCGTGTATCGAGACCGGGGCCGCCTACCTGGATACCGCTATCCACGAAGATGCCGACAAGGTCTGCGAAATGCCGCCCTGGTACGCCAACTACGAGTGGAAGCGCCTGGAAGCCTGCCGCGAAGCGGGTGTCACGGCCATTTTGGGCGTGGGCTTCGACCCGGGCGTTGTGAATGCCTATGGCAAATACGCTGTGGATACATACTTCGATGAAGTCGATTCGATCGACATCATCGACATCAACGCCGGCAGTCATGGTCGCTATTTCGCCACCAACTTCGACCCGGAAATCAACTTCCGCGAGTTCACTGAAACGGTCTGGTCCTGGCAGGATGGCAAGTGGAAAGCCAACAAGATGTTCGAGCAGAGCAACGAGTGGGATCTGCCCGTGGTCGGCAAACAAAAGGCGTATCTCACCGGCCACGACGAAATCCATTCCATGTCCAAGAACCTGGGTGTAGATAACATCCGTTTCTGGATGGGCTTTGGCGAACATTACATCAATGTGTTTACGGTGCTGAACAGCCTGGGCCTGCTTTCCGAAAAGCCCGTGCGTACAGCCGAGGGCCTGGAAGTTGTGCCGATCAAAGTGGTCAAGGCTGTGCTGCCCGACCCGGCTTCGCTGGCGCCCACGTACACAGGCAAGACCTGCATTGGTGATCTGGTCAAGGGCACCAAAGATGGCAAGCCTCAGGAAGTCTTTATCTACAACATCAGCGACCACGAAGCCGCCTACAAGGAAGTTGGCAGCCAGGCGATTTCCTACACTGCCGGCGTGCCCGCCGTAGCCGCCGCCATGCTGATCGCCGATGGCGTGTGGGATGTCAGCCGCATGGTCAACGTCGAAGAACTCGACCCCAAACCCTTTATCGAGCTGATGAACCGCATTGGCCTGGTGACGCGCGTGCGCGATGCGCAGGGCGACCGCGTTCTCGACCCCCATGCAGAAGCGGCCACGACCGATGGCAAGCAGCAGCAGGTGATTGGCGCGCAGGCGGAGTAAACAACAAGCCTGGCGAACAGGGCGGGCGTTGGCCTGCCCCGGTTTTGCGCAGCCTGGAGGGCCGGACTTCCTTTTATGGGAAGTCCGGCCCTTCTTTCTTTTTCTCTTTCTTTACTAGAGGCGCCTCGCACGGTGAATCGGAGTTGCATGCAGGCTTCTCCACGCGGACGCGCGGCGGCACTCATGATTTTTGACCTTTATCAAAATAGTATGGAATGATAATAATTATCATTCCCGAGGCAATTTCTAGTCAATAATAAGGCCGTCATGCTGGACGAATATTTTGCAAATTGTGAAAGCAATCCGTTGCGCAATGCATTTACAGCCCGCCGGGCCGTATTGCCCTGGCGCAACAAGCGGGCTCTGCCCGAGCCGGAAGCGGCTGGCCTGCGTGAGCGCTTGCATCGCGAGCTTTGCAGTCCAGGTGGGCGGTTGGCCTACATCCATGTGCCGTTCTGCGCAAATCATTGCCTGTTCTGCGGCTTCTATCGTTATGCGCACACTGCTGACGCGGCAACCCGGTACGCGAGCTTGTTGGCAGAAGAACTGGCGCTGGGCGGGAAGGCGGCATCAGTGGCGTCGGGCGGTGTGGAGGCTCTTTACCTGGGGGGGGGTACGCCCAGCGCTTTGTCGGCGCGTGATCTTGATCGCGTGCTGAGCGCGGCACGTAGCCATCTGCCGCTGACAGCCGATTGTGAAATCACCCTTGAAGGCCGCATCACCCATTTCAATGACGAAAAAATAGACGCCTGTCTGGCCGCAGGGGTCAATCGGATTTCCATTGGCGTGCAGTCTTTCGACACGGGCGTGCGACGGCGCCAGGGGCGAAAGTCCGATCGAAATGAGGTGCTGCGCTTTCTGGAAGGGTTGCGCAAACGTGAAGGCTTCGCTTTGGTTATTGACCTGCTGTACGGACTGCCCGGCCAGACGCCGGAGATCTGGCGTCAGGATCTGGCTGCGGCAATTGAACTGGAGCCCGATGGTATCGACTTGTACGGCTTGAATCTGATTCCCGGCACACCGCTGCACAAAGCCGTCGGGTTGGGTAAGTTCCCCGCATTGGGTGGGCTGGACAGCCTGGGCGAGATGTACGAAATAGGTGCGCGTGCTTTGGCCGGGGCTGGCTGGGCACAGCTCAGCAACAGCCATTGGCGGCGCACGCTGCTTGAGCGCAACCGCTACAACCTTCAGATCAAACAGGGCAGGGATTGCATGGCTTTCGGTGCCGGGGGCGGAGGTTCCGCCGCCCTGTACAGCTATGCGGTCAACAGTGACCTGGAAGCTTATGAACGTGCGGTGACGATGGGTGAAAGACCCATCGCGGGCGTTTGGGTGGCCGATGAGCTTCACCCCATACGCTGTGCGGTGACTGCGGGTTTCGAGGTGGGAAAACTCGATCTTGCGGCCTTGACGGCTTGCCTTGATGACGATGTAGGGCAAAGCATGTTTTCCCTGGTCCGGCAGTGGCAGTCCGCCGGTCTGCTGGACCTGGATGACGGCATCATCCGCCTGACGCTGGCCGGGCGGTTCTGGTATAGCAATCTGATCTTTGCATTCGACGCGCTGTTGTCGGAATCGCTGGCTGCAAGGCAATCAACAGAAAGGAGTTCCATCGTGACACAAGCTTCAAACCTTCAGGCGCTGCGCGCCGAACTGGCTAAAAACCCGGGCGGCATTCTTGAAGCTCTTGCAGTGCAATACGGCGTATCGCAGCAGGCGGTGGTCGATGCGTTGCCCGAGGAAATGCGGACGTGCATCGCAGGCAGCGCATTTGTCGATGTCATGCAGGATCTTGCAGGCTGGGGCAAGATGACCGTCATTGTTCATACCCCCGATGTCATCATGGAATGCCATGCCGACGTTCCCATGGGCAAGCTGGGCCATGGTTTTTACAATTTGCAGGGTGGTGATGGCCCTCTGAGCGGACATCTGCGGCCCGAGCGTTGCGGCGCCATCTATTTCCTGCGCCGTCCGTTCATGGGTAAGGAGACTCTGTCGGTGCAGTTTTTCAACACCGATGGCGACGCCATGTTCAAGGTATATGTAGGGCGGGATGAAAACCGCGAGCTCAAGGCTGGCCAGATTGAGCGTTTCAATGAACTGGAACGCAAGCTGACTGCGCAGGAGGCAGCATGAACCGCGAGTCTGCCGCACCGGTGCTGATTTTCGGCGCCAGCCGGGGCACCGGGCTTTTGCTGGCGCGGCGGTTACGTGGCCAGGGTGTCGCTGTATACGCTTTGCTGCGTCCGCAATCGGATGGCGCTGAACTGCAGGGGTTGGGCGTGCATGTGCTGCGGGGCGATGCCTTGCAGCCCGAAGATGTGGCGCAGGCATGCCAGGCCGCGGGCCCGGGATGCGATGTCGTCTCAACGCTCGGAGGCCGTCAGAACGGGCGTTATGTTGATGATGAGGGCAATGTTCATGTGATTGACCAGGCAGTGAAGCTGGGCATCAACCGCTTCGTGCTGGTGACGTCAATCGGGTGCGGCGATATGGCGCCGTTTCGTTCCGCAAGGGCCATTGAGGCATTCGGCGACAGTGTCGATGCCAAAACGCGGGCCGAAGATCATCTCAGGCGCGTACTTCCCGACGCCACCATTGTGCGCCCCGGCGGGCTGCTCTCCGATGAGGCCACCGGGCAGGGATGGCTGTGCGACGACCCGCAGGTGCATGGCTTCATCACACGCGCTGATCTGGCCGGGCTGATTCATCACGTATTGCTCGACCCTGCCACGCGAGGAAGAACGTTTGCGGCGGTGGATGCGCAGCGCCTGCGTTGTGTGAATCCCGTCACGCCCTTTTCCCTGCGGAGTCTTGGCGATACAGGCGGCGCGGCGGGGACAGCCCGATAGGGCTTGAAGCGGGATGGCTCAGCCTTGTTCCGCGCCCATCTGCGATTGCAGGTAGTTCTGCAAACCGATTTTTTCGATCAGGCCGAGTTGCTTTTCCAGCCAGTAGGTGTGGTCTTCTTCGGTGTCGCGCAGTTGGCTCAGAAGCATGTCGCGGGAGACGTAATCGCCCAGCTCTTCGCACAGCGCCATGGCCGCCCTGAGATTGTCGCGTACTTTGTATTCGACTTCGAGATCCTTGCGCAGCATTTCTTCCACGGTTTCACCCTGGGTGAATTCGTGGGGCCGCATGTCGGGCTTGCCTTCCAGGAAGAGAATGCGACGCAGGATGTCGTCCGCGTGCTGGGTTTCTTCTTCCATTTCGTGGTTGATGCGCTCGTACAGGCGCTGGTAGCCCTGGTCTTCGTATTGACGGGAATGCACGAAATACTGATCGCGCGCGGCCAGTTCGCCGCGCAGCAGCTCTTTCAGGCATTCAATGACTTTTGGATGACCTTGCATACTGAAGTACTCCAAGAATAATCTTTTATAGAACCATGTTACTGCATACGCAGGACACCAGGATTTAATACCCCACCAGAAACGGGTTGAACCCGCCTTTTTTGAATGAGGTTTCATTTTTCATCAGCATGTCCAGCCCCAGGCTGCCGACATCGTCGGCGATGGGGTCCAGGCTGGCGTTGCGAACCTGGTAAAGCACTTTTACCCAGTGGTTGCATTCGCCGCAGACTTCGGCCTTGACTGTGGCGTCTTCAGTTTCTGCGCTGCGATAGCTGATGCCTTTGGTGGAACCGCAGCACAGGCATTTGATGCGCACTTCGTTCCATTGGGTCGCGCAGCAGCTGCAAGTGGCGTAACGCACGTTCTCGATATCGCGCAGGCCAATGACTGAAGACGTGGCGGGGCGGCCGCCGCAGGCCGGACATACGCCGGTAGCGACGGGGCGCAGTTCTTCCATGGGCAGGCTGGCCGCCAATAGCGACAGGTGAACCTGTACCGCCGCGGCGGCCAGCAGGTGCGGGGCGATGCTGTCTTCGGGGATGGTGTCGCTCAGCACATTGGCCAGCAGCCAGCTGCGGTCTTCGGCGTTGGCCTCAAGGGTGGCTTCAAGAGCCTGGCGGGCAGGCTCGGGCATGGAAAGGGCCTGGGCCGCTTTGCACAAAGCCTGCAGGCAGGCATGCAGGGATGCATCCTGCGCCAGTGCGGCGCGATTGATCAGAGGCAGGCCGGTTTGCGCGGCCTGTCTGATCTGTTCGGCGCTGACCGGCGCGGGGGCGGGCAGCTGCTGCGTCAGTTCCGCCTGGAGTCCGGCCAGGTCGGCCAGAAATTCCAGATAAGCGGCAAGGTCGCTGCTTTGCGCCAGAAAACGGAAGCGTTCCGCGCGCGCCTTGAAGCATTGTGCGGGTTCCGGGCGGAGCACGAACGGCGTCTTGGCGATGCCGCCGGTGATGAACGAAGGGTCAGGCTGAATGGGAATGTCTGCCATGGAGTTGCTCATTTGCCGCCGGGTTCGCGGCCAACATCGCGCCGGGCGAGTTCGCGCAGCCATTTGCGGTGGTGCCGGAAGGCCCAGCCACCCGTCACCGTGCCCCGGGTCATGGCGCGTATGGTGCCGCGTGTCCAGATGGCGGCGTAGACGTGAGCCAGCACCACGAAGAAGCAGCCCAGCGCGGCAAGCGCATGCGCCACGACGGCAATGCGCTGCACAGGAATGGAAACCAGACCGGAAAAATGCTCTTCCCAGATCATGATGCCAGTGATGACAAGCAGCAGTATCAGCAGGCTCATGGCCCAGAACACTAGTTTCTGGCCGATGTTGTACTTGCCGACTTCTGGAAGGTTGCCTTCCTTGCCCTGGATGACATCGCCTATTTTCTTGCCCCATTCAATGTCTTCACGGCGCAACAGGTTCAAACGCCACATCTGCAGGAACATGCCAAGGAAGCTGATGACGAGTACCACGCCGATCCAGGGGTGAATCCAGCGGGTCAGCTGGCCGCCGCCGAACAGATTGGTCAGCCAGAACAGAGACGGATGGAAGAATGCAAAGCCGCTGAGCAGCAAGGCAAACATGCACAGGGCGGTAAGCCAGTGGTTGCAGCGCGTGAAGCCCCGGTAGCGCATCAGCAGCACCGGTTTGCGGCTCACCAGCTCATCGCCCGATGCGGAATGAACGCGTTTGTTTTCAGTATTGAGCTGGGCGGCCATCATTGCTCCTTGCCGGATTCTGAATCGGGTGCGTGGTCAAGAGAATCAACCAGATCCTGAGCGGCTTCTTCTTCGTGCTCGCTGACCTTGTTGGCGCGGGCCAGCAGGCTGTGCACAACGGCGCCTGCTGTTGCGATGCCGGCGGCCACCAGACCGATCTTCTTGGCCGGGCCTTTCCAGAATTCCACTGCCGGTGAAATTTTAGGATCGTCCGGCAAGCCCGCGTACAGCGAGGGTTTGTCACGGTGATGCAGTACATACCTGACGTGTGTGCCGCCCACCCCTTCGGGGTTATAGAGACCTGCGTTCTCGTAACCGCGTTCCTTGAGATCTTCCACGCGTTCTGCAGCCAGCGCATCCATTTCTTCTTCGGTGCCGAAGGTGATGCACTCGGTGGGACAGGCTTTGGCGCAGGCCGGGCCCTGGCCGACGGCCACGCGATCAGAGCACAGGGTGCATTTCGTGGCGACATGCGCGGTTTTGTGGATGCGCGGGATGTCGAATGGGCAGCCCTTGACGCAGTAGCCGCAGCCAATGCAGTTTTCGGAGATGAAATCGACAATGCCGTTGGAATACTGCACGATGGCGCCAGGCGCCGGGCAGGCTTTGAGGCAGCCCGGGTCAACGCAGTGCATACAGCCATCCTTGCGGATCAGCCATTCCAGATCGCCGGTTTCAGGGTCTTCGTGCTCCGTGAAACGCATCAGGGTGAACATGTCCGGCGTGAGATCGTGGGGGTTCTCGTAGATGCCCACGTTCTCTTCCATTTCCGGCTGGGTGTCGTTCCATTCGATGCAGGCCGACTGGCAAGCCTTGCAGCCGATGCACTTGGAAACGTCAATCAGTTTGACCACCGGAGTCAGCTGGCGCGCGGGCGGCGGCACATTGGCCGTGGCCGATGCGCGCACGACATCGGTGACGTTCAGATTGGACGCCATGGGCTGCACAGGCGGGTTGGAAGCCGCCGTGCGGGGTTCGGGAGCCTGAGGGTTGCTCATGCGGTCAGCCTCCTGATGTCGGCCTCGCTGGCCGGTTCAATATTGACGAGAAAAACCTTGGATTCGGGGGTGTCGATGTTGGCGTCGCCCGCGAACACGGTCAGGCTGTTGGCGCCAAAGCCCTTGCGGGCCGTGCCGGTAAAGCCCCAGTGAATGGGAATGCCGACCACGTGGACATCCTTGCCGTCGCATACCAGCGGCCGGATACGCTTGGTCACCACGGCCTTGGCCCAGATTTCGCCGCGTTTGTTCCAGACACGCACGCGACTGCCCTTTTTGATGCCGCGCAGCGCTGCGAGCTCTTCGCTGATTTCCACGAAGAAGTCGGGTTGCAGCACCGAGTTGATCTTGTTGTGCTTGGTCCAGGTGTGGAAATGCTCGGTCAGGCGGTAAGAAGTGCCCACAAAGGGGAATTCGTCGCTTGTGCCCAGTTGTTCGACGTCCCGTTCGAAGATGCGCCCGGCAGGGTTGCCGCGCAGCTTCTTGTTGAACGGGTTTTCGATCGGGCTCTCCCAGGGCTCCATATGGGTGGGGAACGGGCCGTCGCGTAGCAGGCCGCGCGCGAACAGCCGCGCCGTGCCCTCTTCCGTCATGATGAAAGGCATGACGACATCAGGCTGGGCGGTGGGCGAGAAGTCAGGCACATCGTAGCCTTCCCAGCGGCCTTTGGCGGCATCCCATTCAAGCAGCTTGCGGCGCGGATCCCAGGGCTTGCCCTGCATGTCCGCAGACGCGCGATTGTAGAGAATGCGGCGGTTGGCCGGCCAGGCCCATGTCCAGTTCAGATAGGTGCCAAGGCCCCCTTCGTCGTGGTTGTCGCGGCGGGCCATCATATTGCCTTCTTCCGTCCAGGAGCCGGCGTAGATCCAGCAGCCCGACATGGTCGAACCATCGGCGCGCAGTTCGCCAAAGCCCCCGTGCTGCTCGCCTGCCTTGCGTACCAGCCTGGCCGGGTCGTTGAGGTCGTAAACGTCCTTCAGCGCGCGGCCGTTCATTTCGCGCGCCAGTTCGGCGGGCGTCGGGCTGGCCGGGTCGGCATATTCCCAGCTCAGGTTGAGAACGGGTTCAGGGCAGACGCCGCCTTCCTGGCGGTAGAGTTCCTGTACACGGCGGAAAATGCCGGACATGATCCATGTGTCGTGCCTGGCCTCGCCCGGAGGCGTGGCGCCTGTCCAGTGCCATTGCAGCCAGCGGCCGGAGTTCACTGTTGCGCCTTCGTCCTCGGCGAAACAGGTGGAAGGCAGTTCCAGCACCTCGGTCATGATTTCCGCGGGGTTCACATCGTTGTAGACGCCGTGGTTCTGCCAGAATGCGGCCGTTTCGGTTTCCAGTGGGTCAATGACGACCAGCAACTTGAGCCTGGACAGCGCGTTCGCGAGCTTGGCCCGGTTGGGGAACGCCATCAGCGGGTTGAAGCCCTGGCAGAAGTACAGGTTGACCTTGTCTTCTTCCATCATGGTGAAGGTGCGCAGGATGTCGTAATACGGGACATCGAGCTTGGGCAGCCAGTCGTAGCCAAAGCCGTTTTCCGGCGTGGCGGCATCGCCCCACATGGATTTCAGGAAGCTGACGAAGAACTTGTCGGTGTGCTGCCAGTAGCTTGTCTGGCCGGGAAACAGCGGCGCGTTCTTGCGGGAGGACAGATATGCGGCGAGATCCGGTTCGCTGTCCTTGGGCAAAGTCATGTAGCCCGGTGTCATGTTCGAGAGCAGGCCGATATCGGTCAGGCCCTGGATGTTGGCGTGACCGCGCAGCGCGTTGACGCCGCCCCCGGGCAGGCCGATATTGCCCAGAATGAGCTGCAGCATGGCCATGCCACGGATGTTCTGGGCACCCTTGGAGTGTTGGGTCCAGCCCAGCGCATAGCAGGCCGTCATGACCTTATCCGTGGCCGAAGTCTCGCCGATCATTTCGCAGATCTTCAGGAAGCGGTCCTTGGGCGTGCCGCAGATGTTTTCCACGAAATCAGGCGTGTAGGCTTCGACATGCTGTTTGAGCAGGTTCCACACACAGCGCGGGTGTTCCAGAGTGGGGTCGGTCAGGGGCTGGCCATTCTCGTCGAACTGGTATTCCCATTCTTCGGTATTGAAGGCGCGCGCGTCTTCATCGTAGCCGTTGAAAAGGCCGTCTTTCCAGCCGAAGCCATCCCTCACCAGATAGCTGGCGTTGGTGTAGTTCTTGACGTATTCCCACTGCACCTTGCCGTTGGCGATCACGTAGCGGATCACGCCCATGAGGAAGGTGATGTCGGAACCAGGGCGTATTGGCGCGTAGTAATCGGATACGGCAGCCGTGCGGTTGAAACGCGGGTCTACCACAATCAGCTTGGCTTTATTGTGGTGCTTGGCCTCAGTGACCCATTTGAAACCACAGGGGTGAGCTTCAGCGGCGTTACCGCCCATGACGATAACGAGGTCTGCGTTCTTGATGTCTGTCCAGGCGTTGGTCATTGCGCCACGGCCAAATGTCGGAGCCAAACTGGCCACCGTGGGACCGTGTCAGACGCGTGCCTGATTATCGAACGGAAGAACGCCTAATGCGCGAACTGTTTTGTAGGTAAGCCAGCCGTTTTCATTCGTGCCGCCTGATGCCGCGAGAAAACCCATTGAAGTCCAGCGGTTGACGGTGGTGCCGTCCGCATTCTTTTCAATGAAGTTGGCATCGCGGTCGTCCTTGATGTGGCGGGCGATTTTATCGAGCGCGAAATCCCAGCTGACTTCCTGCCAATCACTGGAGCCCGGTGCGCGGTAACGCGGCACCCGGGTGCGGGTTTCGGAGTTGATGAATTCGGAAAGGGCGGCCCCCTTGGGACACAGAGTGCCCTTGTTGGTGGGGTGGTCGGCATCGCCTTCAATGTGGATGATGCGGGCCTTCTCGCCAGCGTTGATGTCGCCCTTGGAATACATGATGATTCCACAGGCCACCGAGCAATATGTACAGATATTGCGGGTTTCGGTGGTGGTCGCCAATTTGAAGCTGCGGACCCGGGCAGCGGTTTGGGCTTCAGCTTCACTGAAGCCCAGCGCAGTCAACGACGTGGCTGCCGCGCCGGCGCCTGCCAGCTTCAGGAAGCCCCGCCTTGAAAGGCGTGGAAAAGTGGTTTCTTTTTGCATGTTTTATAGCGCAGTCTCTACAGACGTGGATAGACCAGCCCAAATATAAAAAGTTCAGGCAAAAACTTTCATATTGTACAGCGAGGGCTGCGCGCGCTCATGCGCCGACCATGAATTTCCCCACCTGTCAGCGTGTGCGCAACCCACCAGCGAAGCGCATTGTTCTGTGATTCAGCGCTTCGATGATTTTGCGCTTCGAGTCTGACTCATCGGCGTGATACAGTGGTTCAACCGCTGAATTCTGTTCGGAAACGAAACCACCAGGAAGGAGTAGGGAGCAATGAGCAATATTGATACTTTCAAAGCCAAGAGCGTGTTGGACGTTGACGGCAAGTCGTACGAAATTCATAGGCTCAAGGCGGTGGCTGATGCGGGTTTTGACGTTTCCAGTCTGCCCTACAGCCTCAAGATCCTGCTGGAAAACCTGCTGCGCACGGAAAACGGCAGCGACATCACGGCACAAGATATCGAAGCGCTGGCGGGGTGGGACCCTTCCTCGGCAACCAGCCGCGAAATTTCCTTCACGCCTGCGCGCGTGCTGCTGCAGGATTTCACCGGCGTTCCCTCAGTGGTTGACCTGGCCGCCATGCGC
>JAAZDZ010000368.1 GCA_012512545.1 Alcaligenaceae bacterium
CCACGATACCGCCTTAGGATATGGGTGCGTCGAATACGCGTTCCTTGCCGTACTTGGCCTGCAGCCCTTCGGTGCAGCGGAACACCCCGCCGAAATAGCCGACATCCTGGCCAAACACCACCACGTTGGAATCGCGTTCCAGCATGACATCCATGGCCGAACGCAGCGCCTGGATCATGGTCATGGATGCTGTTTTTCCATTGCTTTTTTGTATATCCACCATATCTACACCTCCAGTTGCTGACGCTGACGGCGCAGATGCCATGGGACATCTGCGTACACATCCTCGAACATGGTTTCCACGCTGGCGGTCTGGCCGGTAAGCAGCGAACCATGGCTTTCCGCTTCTTTCTGCGCCGCGATGACTTCCGCTTCGTATTGTTTCTGCGTGGCGTAGTGTTCTTCTTCCGACCAGTGGCCGATGCGGATCAGATGCTGTTTAAGGCGCTCGATGGGGTCGCCCAGCGGAAAGCGCGCCCAGTCGTCTGCCGGGCGGTACTTGGAGGGGTCGTCGGAGGTGGAATGCGGGCCCGCGCGATAGCTGACCCATTCGATCAGGGTGGGGCCGAGATTGTTGCGGGCACGTTCAATGGCCCAGCGCGATACCGCGACCACAGCCAGGAAATCGTTGCCATCGGCCCGCAGCGACACAATGCCGCTGCCCAGGCCGCGCGCGGCGAACGTGCTGCGCTCGCCCCCGGCAATCGCCTGGAAGGTGGAAATCGCCCACTGGTTATTGATGACGTTCAGCACAACGGGGGCCTGGTAGACATGGGCGAACGTGAGCGCTGTCTGAAAATCTGCCGCAGCCGTGGCGCCATCGCCGATCCAGGCCGAGGCAATGCGCGTATCGCCCTTGATGGCCGACGCCATGGCCCAGCCCACCGCCTGCACGAACTGGGTGGCGAGATTGCCGGAAATGGAGAAAAAACCCTGTTCCCGCATGGAATACATGACGGGCAACTGACGGCCCTTGAGCGGGTCGCAGGTGTTGGAATAGAGCTGGCACATCAGGGCGGAAAGCGGGACATCGCGGGCCAGCAGCAGGTTTTGCTGCCGATACGACGGAAAGCACATGTCGCCGGTTTCAAGCGCCAGCGCCTGGCCCGTGCCAATGGCTTCTTCACCCAGGCTTTGCATGTAGAAGGAGATTTTGCGCTGGCGCTGCGCAATCAGCATGCGGGCATCGAACAGCCGGGTCTTGATCATGACCTGCAGGCCCTTGCGCAGGATTTCCGGCTCGATGGCGGGTTCAGCCCAGGGGCCGACCGCCTGGCCGTCGTCATCCAGCACGCGGATCAGTGAAAAAGCGAGATCGGTGTTTTCACGGTGGCCGATATCAAGCGCGGGCTTGCGCACTTCGCCAGCCGCGCTGAGGGGCAGGTAGGAAAAATCAGTTGCATGGCCTGGACGCCCGGAGGGTTCCGGCACGTGCAGCCGCAAAGGCGGGGTTTGTCTCATAATGCCTCGGAAAATCTTGTGGAGTTTTCGTGTAGCCGGGCGCATGCGCTGTGCGGGCGCCCTTGTTTTTGTGCAGCCTCTTGTGGAGGCCGCTTCCATCATCGCGCATCCGCTTCATCCGTGCAAGACGGGCAAACCATGATTTCACTCAGACCAATGGCGCACCCGGCGGTCCCTTTCGGCTTCGACCGTCAGCACGCCGTTTACTGAGCGGGCAATAATCGCGCCATCAATGCCGGTATCCCAGAAAGCCGAACCATGCGCCTGCCAGCGCCGCCTCACCATGCTGGCCGGATGGACGTAGCGATTCCATCTTCCGGCCTGGGCGATGACATGCTGCGCCTCCGTCGCCGCCACAAAAGGCCGGGCCGACGAATAGCGCGAACCATGGTGGGCAGCCAGCACGATGTCCGCCGCGTCCAGGCCGCGCTCCACCAGGGCGATTTCTTCGTCCGCGCCGATATCGCCCGGCAGAAGGATGGAATGGTGTGCGCCCTGAATGCGCAGCACGCAGGCATTGCGATTACGTTCGCGCGTATCGGCGCCAAGGTCGATGCTGCCGGTTCCGGGCGGCCAGAGAAAAGCGAAGCCCACGCCATCCGCCCGCCATGACAGCCCATGAAAACAGGGGCTGTGCGCTCTGGGCAACGGCGGCAGCGCGCGCCCGCCCAACAGGCGGCCTTCATGCTTGAGCCAGCCGGGCAGATCAAAGGGCGTGTAAGACTGTTCCACCGGCACGCTTTCAAGCACGCTGCGCAAGCCGCCAACGTGATCCAGATCGCCGTGCGAGACCACCAGAACATCCACTTTCCTGATGCCTTTGGCCCGCAGAAAAGGCACAAGATTGCGTTGCGCGGCATCGGCATCCGGTGAATAGCGCACCCCGGTGTCATACACCAGCACCTGACTGGCGGTGCGCAGTACCAGGGCGCTGCCCTGCCCGACATCGATCGCGTAGAGTTCCCAATCGCCCGTTTCCAGCCGCGACGGCAGCCAGACCAGAACCGGCAGCATAAAGGCCCAGCCCAGGGCGCGGAAGGGAAAACCGCGCGGCAGCAGGGCCACGCCCACCCCCAGCATGGCGAAGGCCGTGGCCCACCAGGGCGCCGCCGCCACAGGCAGGCTGGCACCGGGCAGCGCCGCCAGCCATTCTGTCGGCCACATGCACAGTTGCAGCAGCGCATGCGCCAGCCAGGCCACCGCGCCAGCCGCAGCATCCAGGCCCGGCACCCATGCCAGCCCGGCCAGCAGCAGAGCCAGGGGCGTGACCAGCATGCCGATCAGGGGAATGGCATAAGCATTGGCCAACGGCGACACAATGGATATCTCGTTAAACAGCAGAGCCAATGGCGGCATGAGCGCCAGCGTCACAAAAATCTGCAGCCTGGCCGCTGCATGCAACTTGCTCAACAGCCCGGCAACGGCGCCTGCTGGCGCAAGCATTCCCCGGCCCCACCAGCCTGTGCTGGCCATCAGTACATACACCGCCAGAAAAGACAGCCAGAACCCCGCGGACAGCGGTGCCCAAGGGTCCAGCCCCACCACCACAAAGGCGGCAGCCGCCAGCACATGGCTGGGGCTCAAGGGCAGGCGCACGGCCAGCGACACCGCCATCACCAGCAG
>JAAZDZ010000369.1 GCA_012512545.1 Alcaligenaceae bacterium
GTCATACACCGTTCTTCCAAGGCTATCGTCCTCAGTTCTACTTCCGTACGACCGACGTAACTGGCACCATCCAGCTGCCGGCCGACAAGGAAATGGTTCTGCCGGGTGACAACGTCTCGATGGAAGTGACCCTGATCGCCCCCATCGCCATGGAAGAAGGTCTGCGCTTCGCCATCCGTGAAGGCGGTCGTACCGTCGGCGCCGGCGTCGTTGCAAAAATCACCGAGTAAAAAACCGCCTGCTTTGACCGGGGCGAACCCCGCCCCGGTTCTTTCGTTCTTTAGGAATACCCATGAAAAACCAGAAAATCCGCATCCGTCTGAAAGCGTTCGACTACAAGCTCATCGACCAGTCGGCCGCTGAAATCGTGGACACTGCCAAGCGCACCGGCGCTGTTGTTCGCGGCCCGGTACCGCTGCCCACGCGGATTCGTCGCTACGACCTCCTGCGTTCGCCGCACGTCAACAAGACTTCGCGCGACCAGATGGAAATGCGTACGCACCAGCGTCTCATGGATATCGTCGACCCCACCGACAAAACGGTTGATGCGCTCATGCGCCTCGATCTGCCCGCCGGTGTGGACGTCGAAATCGCACTGCAGTAAACGTGCAAAAGCGGTAAAAGCAGAAAAACAAAAACGCCATGCAATGCATGGCGTTTTTTGTTTTCGGGCATCAGGGAAAATCTCTATAACAGTATCCGCTAATATGAGTATCTATCAGTAACAATAGGGAATAGAATCAACGTTCTTTGAATTCATAAAACATGCTTAACGGAGACACGCATGGCCAAAATGCTTCAGAATTCCCTGTTGTCTGTAGCGCTGGCGGGCGCGGCTGTAATGATGAGCCCGGCAGCCGCCTCTTCCGATTTTCCCAATCAGCCCATCCGCATGATTGTGCCGTTCGCGCCAGGCGGTTCAACTGATATCGTGGCGCGCATCGTGAGCCAGCGCATGGGTCAGGAACTGGGCCAGACTGTCATCGTGGAAAACAAAGCTGGAGCAGGGGGCGCTATCGGCGCGTCAGAAGCCGCCCGCGCTCAGCCCGATGGCTATACGGTATCCGTGGCCACTGTATCTACCATGGCCGTCAACCCGGCGTGCCGTGCGGATCTTCCCTACGATCCTTCCAAGGATTTCATACCCGTCACGAACTTCGCCAACCTGCCCAACGTCATCGTGGTGAACCCCAAGTTCCCTGCCAAAAACTTTGAAGAAATGGTGCAGGAGCTCAAGGCGAACCCCGACAAATATTCGTATGGCAGTTCCGGCACGTGCTCCATCAACCATCTGTTCGGCGAAGCCTTCAAGCACTCCACCGGCACAGATATGATTCACGTTCCCTATAAAGGTTCTGGCCCGGCTGTGGTTGATACCGTTGGGGGCCAGGTGGAAGTCCTGTTCGACAACCTGCCTTCTTCCATGAACCAGATCCAGGCCGGTAATCTGCGCCCCATCGCGGTGGCCGGGCCAGCACGCGCCGAAGCCCTGCAGGATATCCCCACCCTGGCAGAGCTTGGGCACCCCGAACTGAATGAACCCGCCTGGTATGGTCTGCTGGCACCTGCAGGCACGCCGGAAGCCATCGTCAAGAAACTGCGCGATGCGGCGGTAGTGGCTCTGCAGGATCCCAAGGTCATGGAATCCCTCAAGCAGCAGGGCGCCACACCTTCCGGCAACACCTCTGAAGAATTCGCGGAAGAAATCCGCGTCTGGCAGGCAAATGCCGCCAAGGTGGTGGCACAGCCGGGCTTCAAGCTCGACTGATCAGCTTTAGAACCGCTTTACCGCACACAGGCTGGCCACGCGAGTGGTCAGCCTGTTTCGATTCTGGCCAGGAATTGCCGCTAATCGTTGACTGCTCATCGGCAGGGCGATTAAGGTATAGACGTTGGCGAGCCCTGCCGTTTAGAACAGGAGCGGATACCGATGTCGCTGGAGTCTTTGGCTGCGGTGCGGAAATATGCTGGCCTTGTCTATCGCCTGCCGGGTTTGCTTGTTCTGTGCTTTATGCTGGCTGTGTGGCCCGTTGAAGGGGTTCAGGCCCAGGCGGCTGCGGCCTGTAATAATGGTCAGAAAGTACGGTTAGCCGATCAGAACTGGGAAAGCGCTGCCTTTTCCACCCATCTTTTCGCCCGCATTCTGGAAGATGCCTTCGGCTGCGAAACCGAAATCGTCCCTGGCACTCCGGCGGCGGCTGAAGCCGCGCTGGCGCAGAATGACTTGCAGGTCATTGCGGAAATCTGGTCGGGCCGTTCAGCCATCATAGAAAATGCCATTCAGGCCGGTCAGGTCAGGGTGGTGGGCGATACCCTGGAAGGAGGCGCTGAACAGGGCTGGTATGTGCCGGAATTCGTCGTGAAGGGGGATGTCGCACGCGGCATTGAGCCGCTGGCTCCCGAATTGCGCTCCTGGCAGGATCTTCCCCGCTACAAGGAATTGTTCCGCGACCCTGAACAACCGGAAAAAGGGCGCTTTCTGAACTGCCCGACAGGCTGGGTGTGCGAAGGCACGAATTCGCGCCTGTTATCGCTGTATGGCCTGGATGAACACTACACGAACTTCCGGGCAGGCACGGGCGCTGCCCTGGATGCCGCCATCAGCGCGGCGCATGAACGCGGCGAACCACTGCTGTTCTATTACTGGCAACCGGCCGGGCTGATGGCCAAGTACCGCCTGCATCGTATTGAGTTGCCTCCATTCGACCAGGCATGCTGGGACACCATCGTGAGCGGCACAGGCCAGCCTTGCCCCACCGACTTCCTCAAGGCCAGGCTGGCCGTGGCGGTATCAACGCCCTTTGCCCAGGCGAATCCGCAGATCATTGCGTTTCTGAGCCGTGTCAGCTTTCAGCCTGCGCAGCTGAATCAGGCCATATTGGACATGACGGAACAGCGCATTCCGGGCCAGGTCATGGCCGGGCGCTTCTTGAAAGAAAACCCTCAGGTATGGCAGGCGTGGCTGGACGCTGCCCAGGCTGCGGAACTGGAAACATCCCTGCATGCAGACGCCCCGGCAGCGCGTGGCGACATCTTCTTCCACTGGTCGGGCGCCGAATTCGTCAACCGGCACCTTGCCCAGGCAGTCAAGACCTGGGGCGACAGCTTCCGTCAGGCGGGCGACCTTTTGCTGGTCATGGTGCTGCTGCCTGTTGAAACCGCATTGCTGGCGATACCCGCCTGGGCCTTGCTGGCTTTTGTCGCGCTGCTGTCCTGGCATGCCACCCGCAAGCCCATCGCCACCGTCTTATATGTGGTGGGTCTTTATCTCATTGGCGTCGTCGGTTTGTGGGACAAGCTGATGCAGACCTTTTCCCTGGTACTTGTATCCACCTTGTTTTCTATTGTCATTGGAATTCCAACCGGCATTCTCGCAGCTAGCAGCCGCTGGCTCAGGCGAGTGCTGGTGCCGGTGATGGATGTCATGCAGACCTTGCCCAGCTTTGTGTACCTGATTCCTGTGCTGATGTTGTTTGGCCTGGGTAAGGTGCCGGCGCTGTTTGCAACGGTTATCTACGCAGTGCCGCCGCTTATCCGGCTCACGGTTCTCGGGTTGTTGCAGGTAGACCCCGCCGCCAAGGAGGCTGCGCAATCATTTGGCGTAACGCGCGGGCAGATGCTGCTGAAGGTGACCCTGCCCCTGGCCCGCCCCAGCATCATGGCCGGCATCAACCAGACCACCATGATGGCGCTTTCCATGGTTGTGGTGGCCTCCATGATCGGCGCGCGCGGCCTGGGCGAAGATGTGCTGGCGGGTATCCAGACGCTGGATATCGGCAGGGGGTTGCAGGCCGGGGTGGCTATCGTCATTCTTGCGATTGTGATTGACCGCATCACCCAGGCGTATGGCGAACCTTTGCGCAAGCGCATGGCCATCAAAAAAACGGGTGCGCCATGAATGTCGAAAACCTCAATCAGGCCGATGAAGGCAGCGTCAAGATAAAAATACGCGGCGTCTACAAGGTATTCGGCCGCCGCGAAGCCGAAGGTCTGGACATGCTGCGCGCCGGTGCGGAGAAATCGGACGTGCAGGCAAGCGTCGGCGTCAACGTCGGCCTGGCCGGAGTCGATGCCGATATCCCCACAGGCATGATCACCTGCATCATGGGGCTGTCGGGTTCGGGCAAGTCCACCCTGGTGCGACACCTCAATCGCCTGATCGACCCTTCGGCGGGCCGCATCCTGTTCGATGGAGAAGACATCCTGACGCTCAGTATGGCGCAACTGCGTGAACTGCGCCGCCATCGCGTCAGCATGGTCTTCCAGAGCTTCGGTCTGCTGCCGCACATTTCTGTGCTGGACAATGTGGCTTTCGGCCTGCATGTCCGGGGAGAACCCAAAGCCCAGGCCCGCAGCACCGCCCGGCTCTGGCTGGAGCGGGTGGGCCTGGCCGAATACGAACGCAACTTTCCCGATGAGCTTTCGGGCGGCATGCGCCAGCGGGTCGGGCTGGCACGCGCTCTGGCCATCGACGCCGATGTGCTGTTGATGGATGAGGCTTTCTCGGCGCTGGACCCCCTCATACGCTACGACATGCAAGATCAGTTGCTGGAACTCCAGCAGCGCTTGCGCAAGACCATCGTGTTCATCACCCACGATATTGAGGAAGCCCTGCGTCTGGGCCAGCACATCATCATCCTGCGCGATGGCAAGGTAGAACAGGCAGGCAGCCCGGAGGATATTCGCAACCGGCCCGCCAATGATTACGTGGCGAGATTCCTGGTGCGCCGCTTTTAGGGGTAATCCCCGGGGCTTTTCCGCTTCTGCGCACTTGATCAAATGTAGTGCTTGCGTTATGGGTGCGGGCCGTGCTACAGTACCGGGCTTCGCCCTATGAAATTTTGGGCGGAGAAACGCAAAAATCTGTTAGCCCCGACCAATCGTAGTCGGGAATGGAGAAAACAATGTCGAACTCGACACCTACGCCTGCCGCTTACCGGCTTGGGCTGGTGGGGCGCAAGGTCGGCATGACCCGCATTTTCACGGAAGATGGTGAATCCATCCCCGTTACAGTGCTGGACGTGTCGAACAACCGCATCACCCAGGTCAAGTCGCCAGAAGTTGATGGTTACGCAGCAGTGCAAGTCACCTACGGCACCCGTCGCGCATCGCGCGTCATCAAGCCGCAGGCTGGCCACTTTGCCAAAGCCGGCACCGAAGCTGGCAGCATCCTGAAGGAATTCCGCCTCGACCCCGCCAAAGCCGCCGAATTCACGGCTGGCGCAGTATTGGCCGTCGATAGCGTGTTTGAAGCAGGTCAGAAGGTTGATGTCACTGGCACCACGATCGGTAAAGGCTATGCCGGCACCATCAAGCGCCACCACTTCTCTGGCCAGCGCAACTCCCACGGTAACTCGATCTCCCACCGCGCTCCCGGTTCCACCGGCATGGCGCAGGATCCAGGTCGCGTATTCCCGGGCAAGAAGATGGCTGGTCACATGGGCGACGTCACCCGTACCACCCAGAATCTTGATATTGTGCGCGTCGATGCCGAACGCGGTCTGCTGTTGGTCAAGGGCGCAGTTCCCGGCCACAAGAATGGCAGCATCGTTGTGCGTCCCGCTGTCAAGACACCTATCAAGAAAGGAGCCTAAATCATGGAACTCAAGCTCCTGAACGATCAAGGTCAAGCCGCCTCCACCGTTGCCGCTCCCGACACCGTATTCGGTCGCGAATTCAACGAAGCCCTGGTGCATCAGATCGTGGTTGCTTTCCAGGCGAACGCCCGTGGCGGCAACCGCGCTCAAAAGAGCCGTGGCACCGTCAAGCATTCCACCAAGAAGCCGTGGCGCCAGAAGGGCACCGGTCGTGCTCGCGCTGGTATGACTTCCTCGCCGCTGTGGCGTGGGGGTGGCCGCGCTTTCCCGAGCTCGCCCGACGAAAACTTCACGCAGAAGATCAACAAGAAGATGTATCGCGCTGGTCTCCGTGCGATTTTCTCCCAGCTGGCTCGCGAAGACCGTATCGCTGTGGTTGATTCCTTCACGCTCGAAGCGCCCAAGACCAAGCTGGCCGCTGCCAAGCTCAAGGATATGGGCATGGAATCCGTGCTGATCATCACCGATGCGCTCGACGAGAACGTTTACCTCGCCACTCGCAACCTGCCGCACGTTGCTGTGGTCGAACCGCGCTACGCCGATCCGCTTTCGCTGATCCACTACA
>JAAZDZ010000370.1 GCA_012512545.1 Alcaligenaceae bacterium
GTGCTGAAGCTCTGGTACCACCTGTCGCGCAAGGCCCAGAAGAAACGCACGGCCAAGCTGTCAAAAAACCCCGATACCGCCTGGATGGTGCACCCGGAAGACCACCTGGTCGCGGATAACTTCAAGCGCGTGCGCGAGGCCGCCAGCAGCATGCTGATGCTGACCGATTCACGGCTGGCCCCCTGGCTGGTGATTCCCAGCGCCGACGAGCGCATGCGGGCCATCGCCACTGGCGAAGCCATTCTCACGGCCTTGCGTGCCCCCATTCCACGCAACGGTGCCCAACCCTATCTGGCTTCAGCCGCCAGCCGTTCGGGCGGCAAACGCCCCCTTTCCCGCGTTGATTACAGTGCCTCGCTGAGCGAAAACGAATACGACGACCTGCTGGCCCACTGGCGCGGCAGGCTGGCCCGGCAGGTGCGCAGCAAAGCCTTCCAGAAGCAGCAGCTGGTACTGCTGTTCGAGGGCCACGACGCGGCAGGCAAGGGCAGCACCATACGGCGTATCACCCACGCTCTGGACGCGCGGCAGTATCGCGCCGTGCCCATCGCGGCCCCTACCCAGGACGAACTTGCCCGCCCCTATCTGTGGCGCTTCTGGCGCGAACTCCCCGCGCCCGGCAACATCACTATTTTCGACCGCTCCTGGTATGGGCGCGTGCTGGTGGAGCGCGTGGAAAAGCTCGCCAAGCCTGCGGAATGGCGCCGGGCGTACGGCGAAATCAACCAATTCGAATTGCAGCTGGCCAATAGTAATATTCTGCTGCTCAAATTCTGGCTGTCGGTCACCAAAGACGTGCAGCTCGAACGCTTTCGCGAACGCGAGCATTCCCCCTTCAAGTCATTCAAGATCACGCCCGAAGACTGGCGCAACCGCGAAAAATGGAGCGCCTACACCACGGCCATCAACGACATGCTGGAACTCACCGACAGCACGCACGCTCCCTGGAATGTGATTTCCTCCAACGACAAACGGTATGCCCGCATCGCCGTGCTGGAACGCATCGTCACGGCCCTTGATGAAAGGCTGGGGTCATGAACCCCGCCCATAACGCCTGCCCGCTATGCGCCGAAGACGGCGGCACCCTGGTCTGGAGCAGCCGGGAACTGCGTGTTGTGCTGGTGGAAGACCCCGACCTGCCCGGCTATACCCGCGTCATCTGGAATACCCATGTCAAGGAAATGAGCGATCTTTCCGCTGCCGGGCAACAGGCTTTCATGCAAGTGGTCTTTCTGGTGGAAAGCGTGCAACGCCGCATTCTGCGCGCCGATAAAGTGAACCTGGCCTCGCTGGGCAATATGACACCGCACTTGCACTGGCACATCATGCCCCGCTGGCAGAACGACCCGTGGTTTCCGGACAGCATCTGGGCGCCACGCCGTGAACGCGACGCCGCCAGCCTTGCAAACTGGCGGGAACACCATGAAACCCTGGCGACTCTGCAAGGCGAATACGCGGCGGCCCTGAGAGTCAGGCTGGAACAGGATTTCGGGCCATCGAGCAACCATACCAGGCCCGCCAGCCAGCCCGCACCCCGCCCTGCTACGCCTTCCGCTGCGGCTTCGGCAGATAACCGGCTGCAAGAGCTCCCTACCCAGCAACTGGCCACGCTGCACCCGGCCTGGCAAGCGGCCCTCGATACACCCGCAGCCCGCGACGCCCTCGCCCGGCTCGATCAATTCCTGGCGCAACGGCTGCAGGAAGGCGCGACAATCTACCCCGCGCGCATCTTTCGCGCCCTGGAAGAACTGGCTCCAGAAGACGTCCACGTAGTGATTCTCGGACAAGATCCCTACCACGGCCCCGGACAGGCACAGGGGCTGGCCTTTTCGGTGCCTGACGATTGCCCTGCGCCGCCCAGTCTGCGCAATATCTTCAACGAACTGGCCCAGGAATACCCCGACCGGCCCGCGCGCCGCAAAAACGATCTGTCTGACTGGAGCCGCCAGGGCGTGCTGCTGCTGAACACCAGCCTGACCGTAGAACAAGGCGCAGCAGGCTCGCACGCCCGCAAAGGCTGGGAAGCCGTGACCGACGCGCTCATCAATGCCGTGGCGGCCTCGTCTCACCCCAAAGTCTTTCTGCTGTGGGGCAACCATGCGCAAAGCAAGCAGGCCGCGGTGGAAGCCCACGGCAGCACCTGCAAGATACTCAAGTCCAACCATCCCTCGCCGCTTTCAGCCTTGCGCCCGCCCCGCCCCTTCATTGGCTGCGGGCACTTCACCCAGGCCAACACCTGGCTCACCAGTATGGGGCAGCAGGCCATTGACTGGTTTTGAAGCGGATTCACAACACAAGCCTTCCATCTAAGGGTTTTCCCATATATAATGGCTGGCTGCATTCCTCTTAGTGTCGGCATTGAAAAATCGCAGAAGCCGCACACCATCGCACCCTGACCTTCCAGTACCTTTTGCCATCATGCGCAGCGCACGTAAATAAAACCGTGCATTCAGGTTGATTGGGTCGGCACGATGATCCATATCAACCGCGCGTTCCAACCGCCGTCAACCGGCCCTGCGCGCATATACCGCCTTCAATGGCAAAGGTAATCATGTCTTTTGTATCCCTGGGACTCTCCCCGACCCTGGTGTCGGCGCTCGACCGTGCCGGCTTCACCCAGCCTACGCCGGTACAGGAAGCCGCCATTCCACGCGCCCTGACTGGCGAAGATCTGATGGTCTCTTCCCAGACGGGCAGCGGCAAGACCGCTGCCTTCATGCTTCCCCTTCTGAACCGCATTGCGGGGCTTTCAGCCAACAAGGGCAGCGGCGTTCAGGTACTGGTACTGACACCCACCCGCGAACTCGCTCTGCAAGTCGCCGACGCCACCAAAATCTACGGCGCCAATATCAACGGGCTGCGCATTGCCACAGTTGTGGGCGGCATGCCCTACGGCGCGCAGATCAAGGCGCTGTCGCGCCGGGTCGATGTGCTGGTTGCCACCCCTGGCCGCCTGATCGACCACCTGCAGGCCAAGCGTGTCAATCTGTCCACCGTCCAAACCCTGGTGCTGGACGAAGCCGACCGCATGCTGGACATGGGTTTTATTGAAGAAATCGAATCCATCATCGCCCGCACGCCCGCCGAGCGCCAGACCCTGCTGTTTTCCGCCACCCTGGATGGCAGCGTCGCCCAGCTGGCCATGCGCATGATGCGCAACCCGGCCCGCCTGGAACTGGCTGGCCAGAAACAGCGCCACGAAAACATCGAACAGACGCTGTTGTACGCCGATGACAGCTCGCACAAATTGCGCCTGCTCGATCACCTGCTGCGCGATACAGAGCTGGACCAGGCCATTGTCTTCACCGCCACCAAGCGCGGCGCCGACGATCTGGCCGACTACCTGAGCGAACAAGGTTATGCCGCCGCTGCACTGCATGGCGACATGAACCAGCGCCAGCGCACCCGCACCCTGGGCATGCTGCAACGCGGCCGACTGCGCATTCTGGTGGCCACCGATGTAGCGGCGCGCGGCATCGACGTGCAGGGCATCAGCCATGCCTTCAACTACGACCTGCCGATGCAGGCTGAAGACTACGTGCACCGCATTGGCCGCACGGGACGCGCGGGCCGGAACGGCCAAGCCTACACGCTGGCCATGCATTCCGAACGTCATAAAGTCCGCCGCATTGAGCATTTCATCGGCCGCAGCATCCCCATGGATGAAATCGCCGGGCTGGAGCCGCAACGCAAGCCGCAGCGCAGCTTCGGCAAGCGCCCCAACGGTGGTGGTGGCGGCGGCTACCGTGGCGCCCCCGGCGGCGCTCGTCGCGAAAGCTATGGTCGTCCTTACGGCGATCGCAAGCCGGAATGGAATGGCGA
>JAAZDZ010000371.1 GCA_012512545.1 Alcaligenaceae bacterium
GGCCTGCGGCGACCACGTCGTCAGCCATGTACCAGGTTGGCGGCTCCACCGAACGGCCGAACCACTCGGCCCGCCAGTCCACCTCGAAATCAGCCCAGAGCGGAGCCCATCGTGCGGGATCAAAGCCGGCGCCAAGATCGGCAATCCGCAGGCCGCGGACGAAGAACGTGCAGATCGTACCCGGAGGCAGCCAAGGGTTGTCCTGCTTGTACTCGTCGAGCGCGGTCGCCTCGTCCAAGGACAAGTACAGCGCTTAGGCTCAACTTCCAAGTGCAACGCCCCCATATCAGGGCGTTGCCATGTCCAGAACCTATCACCACCTGAGTCCCGAAGATCGCGCCGTGATCATGATCGAACGCCAGAACGGCAGCAGCCTGCGTTCGATTGCGCGCCGCCTGGGCCGTTCCCCCTCCACCGTGTCGCGTGAGCTGCAGCGGGCCGGGTCCGGAGCCTACGATGCGACGCGGGCCGGCCAGGGTTACCGCGAGCGCCGCGGCGCCAGTCGCCGTCCGCGCTTGCTGATCCCGGGCACTGCGTTGTATCAGCACGTGTACGACCGATTGGTCTTCTTGCGCTGGTCGCCGCAGCAAATTGCGGCCAGACTGCGCGAGATGCCCGACTCCGAACGCCCTGGCCTGGTCAGCCACGAGACGATCTACGCGACCATCTACGCCCAGCCGCGCGGTGCCTTGAAGCTGGGCATGGTCGCCGCGCTGCGCCAGGCGAAGCCGGAGCGTGGGCGCCGTCGCACCACGGCAGCGGCCCGGAGCTTCGTGCCCGAGGCTTTGCGGATCCAGAACCGTCCGGAGCACATCGAGCATCGTTTGCTGCCGGGACATTGGGAAGGCGACTTCATCAAAGGCGCCTACAACCGCTCAGCAGTGGGCGTGCTGGTGGAACGCAAGACGCGCTTTGTGGTGCTGTGCCGCATGGACGGCTGCACGGCGGCCGATGCGGTGGAGGGCTTCAGTCGCCAGATGAAAAAGCTGCCGGCGTTCCTGCGCGAGAGCCTGACCTATGATCAGGGCAGCGAAATGGCCAACTTCCAGGAGCTGAGCCAGCGGCTGAAGATGGACATCTGATTCTGCGATCCGCATGCGCCGTGGCAGCGCGGCAGCAACGAGAACACCAACGGCCTGCTGCGTCAGTTCCTGCCGAAAGGCAGTGACCTGTCGATCGCCAGCCAGACCTTGCTCAACGACATTGCCCGCCTGCTCAACGGCCGACCGAGGAAAACGCTCGGGTGGAAAACTCCGGAAGAGGCCTTGGCCGAAGAGATGGCGAAATTCTCATCCAGTGTTGCGCTTGCAAGTTGAGACCAAGCTCTTACCGTGCCTGTAGTAGCCATGCATCGCAGAAATCATGATTGTCTGCGTAGGGCCTCCGGTTGTAGAAGTGCTGTTTTGTCGCAAACTCTGTGGATACGGGGCGCCGATTTCAGGATAGTAATAAGATGCTTCTCGACCGTCGAAAAGGAAAGTAACTCCGCGTACTGTTACCAAGCCTCTCAGCGCCTCGGACGCATATGCGTGTAATTCTCGCAAAAGGTCCTCCAAGGGCCCGCCATAGAATGTGGGCAGATAAGAGCTTTCCAAATCTATGACGATAACTTCGGACTCAACATCCAGTCGAACACGAACACTCACACTTGGAGCCTGCCCTTCCAAACGGGGCTGCCTATCAACAACTTGTTGAACCTCCGACTCTACCATCAGTTCCATTCTGGTTCGCTCTGCGGCTGGAAGAGATCTCATGCTCAACTCGCCCGCAATCAAACTGCTCGGAATGCCTAGACTCGGGTACAGAGCAGCGGCCACAAACAAGACGGTTGATATGCAGCCGAGTGATACTGATTGTCGAAAAAGGCTTACTTTCCTATCAATTGCATTCTGCATGACGATCTCCTTTTGCCACGCGGAACTACTGGATTATGCGTCCGACCAACCATTCAACTGCGAGCGCCAGGGAAGGCATGATCCAGGTACTCTGACGCTTGAATTTCAGGACCAGGACGCCTGATCGACTTCAGATGTAATCATCTTTCGCGCCATTTCTGGCGTTCTTCGACGGCCCCCCCACCCAGCAAGCGGATCTGTCCCGCTGGCAACTGCAAACGTCGTCGTGCTACCCATAGGCTCGACAGCGCAAACAGCGTCAGCGTCTGTGTCGTGCTCTTCGGCAA
>JAAZDZ010000372.1 GCA_012512545.1 Alcaligenaceae bacterium
CCTCACGACATCAGCGGTATTGGATACGACAACCGCGCTGACCCGCCTTGAGCACGATAAAGGTTTCTATATCCGGCTGCTCAAGGATTTTTCATCCGCTGCCCGCCGGCTCACGAGTCAGATCACGCTCGCCGCCCGCCAGGATGACGCCATGCAGATTCAGGCCGCCGCGCACCAGCTTAAAAGCACGGCAGCCACAGTGGGCGCGCAAGAATTGTCTGCGCTGTGCGCCCTGTTGGAAAAAGACGCCCGGCAACAGCCCCAGACTCTGCGCACGCGCGCACAATTGCTTCAGCCCACGCTGGAACGCGCCCTGTCTGCGCAAGAGGAATGGCTGCGATTGCAGCCTGAAGCAGGCCCGGTCAGTCCCCCACAAAACCCCAGAGACCCGTCCAAAGTCCTGGCCGCGCTAAAAGCGGCGCTGCTCGACCACGACATGCAGTCGCTGGAACTCTGTGATGAGCTCATGGCCATGTGCAATATTGAGGCAACCCCTGAATTGCAGCGCCTTCAAAGCGCAATGGATGCCTTTGAAACTGAAGAGGCATTGCGGATTGTTGACTCTTTATTAACAACTCATATTTTTAAACATAATAAAATGTAATATTAAGTAACGTATTCAAAGAGGGCCTCCATGAAACAGCAGGCGTCCATAACAACTGCGCTGAAAATTCTTTTTGGCATTGTGATGGCCAGCCTGGCCCTGAACGCCCAGGCCAATACCGACAGGCTGCAGAACATTCTCGCAACCAAAGAGATGCGCGTCTGCATCTGGCCCGACTACTACAGCATTTCCTATCGCGACCCCCGCAGCCAGACGCTTTCTGGCCCGCCTCGAACAATTCATGCAAACCATCAAAAGCGATGGCCGACTGCTTGAAGCCGCACGCAAGTACCAGCTTGAGACTGCGGCATTGCCTGAATAGCGGAAAATGCTCAACTCGACTCTTTTTCACGTTTCCAATCAAAAGCGAGGGCGACTGGCCCGCAGCTCCATCAAGCTGCTGCGCGACGACCAGGGCCACATTACCCATTACATCAGTGTGTTCTCCGACATTACCGAAAACAAACAACGCCAGGAAAACCTGCAGAAGCAAGCACATTTCGACCCGTTGACCGGCCTGCCCAACCGCGTGCTGCTGCACGAACGCCTGGATCAGGCGATCTCCCGCGCCCGGCGCCAGGATCACCTGTTCGCTGTCTGCTTCATGGACCTTGACGGTTTCAAGCAGGTGAATGACACCCTGGGTCACAAAGTGGCGACGACCTGCTGAAGATCATCGCCCAGCGCTTGCAGGACGCTGTGCGCAGCCCGGACACCGTCGCCCGTCTGGGCGGTGACGAATTCGTCATTCTGCTGAGCCCCGTCGCCGATATGGACGAATGCGAGCAGATTGCCAGCCAGATTCTTGAAACCATCGCACAGCCTGTGGCTCTGGGAGAAAATCAGGGGTTTGTCACGGGCAGCATGGGCATCACCGTCTACCCGCTGGACGACGGCGATAACGAGCAGTTGCTGCGCCACGCCGACCACGCCATGTACCAGGCCAAGCAAAATGGCCGTAACCGCTATGTGATTTCCAACAAACTGAGCGATCTGGATACCGCATAAATGCGCAGGCTCAGCCTCAGCGGCCTGCCTGGTTCTCCATTCAATTCTGGCCGAAAAACCCACTTTTATAGAAAAAAAACAATATACGCATCTGTTTTATGCACCCCGATAAAACACGATGGTCAATAAATGAAAAATGTAATAAAGTGCGTTCAAAATGCCCTATTGACTACGACAGACACAAAAAGATTCAAAAATTAAGAAGGGGAAGAAAAATGAAAACGTCGCTTTGGGGCCGTTGGCTCGGCCTGTGTGCCCTTGTCGTCATGCTGGCCGGTTGCGCTGGCACGCGAACCGTCGATAAAGACTCTGCGCTCTCCATGCTCGCCACTTCAGACTACCAGGCTTATGCCGCCCGGTATCTGGACAGCAAGGGGCAACCTACTTACGACCCCACATCACTTCTGGATTCCCTGGAAGCAGGCAAAGCGTTCAATGATGCCGGGATGTGGGAACTCAGCCGTGATGCCTTCGATGCAGCAAGCAAGATGCTGGCATGGAAAGAAGACACAATAGACACGCCAGCAGAAGTCGCCAATTTTCTCGGCACCACCCTGACCAGCGATGCCTTCGGCGCGTATCAGGGCAAAATCCATCAAGGTTCGCTGATTGATTACTATCAGGCCATCAACCATCTGATGCTGGGCCGCGAAGCCGATGCGCGGGTCGATTTCAACCGCCTGCAAGTCCGCCAGAGCAATGCAGTCAAGCAACTGGCCGCCTACACCAAAAGCGTGGATGGCGCTGTCAAAGAAGGTCTGCACGACGAAAACCACGCCGGCGCCACCGAAAGCCTGGGAGAAGTCGGGCCGAAAATCGCCGACGGCATCAAAGACCTGCCCGCCGGGCTCAGCGAATCCAAAATCCGCCTGGCGTCAGGCGATGTCATGAGCGCCCTGTTCCGCTCGACCTCCGCAGCCAAGGCCGATAAAAGCACCAACCTGAGCCGGGACATGCTCAAGAATGCCCGCGACTCCAGCGCGACCCGGGGCGGCAGCGCCATGATCGCCTACCTCGATCGCGAATTGCGCAACGGCAAGGGCACCCTCAAGAACAAAGCCATCATCATCTACGAAGACGGTATCGGCCCCGGCTTCAACGAATTCCGCATCGACCTGCCGCTGTTTCTGGTAAGCAGCAACGTGACTTACACAGGCATTGCTCTGCCGCAGTTCGTACCGGGTCAGCCTGCCTTGGGGCATCTGGGCATCGGCCAGGGCAAGACCGCGGGAGAAACCTCGACGCTTACCGACCTCAACGCCCTGGCGGCCCTTGAATTTGACGTCGCCTACAAAGGCATTGTCGCCAAGGCCGTGATTTCCAGCATCATCAAAACCACGGCACAGGTCGCCATCAATCATCAGGTGGATCAGCAGGCTAACCCCTTGCTGGGTGCCCTGATCAAAATCGGCGCCGGTCTGGGTCAGGCAGCACTGACGCGCGCGGATACCCGCGCCTGGGTCAACCTGCCCAACACCATTCAGATGGCCGTGGTGGATCGCCCCAAGGACGGCAAGCTTTCCCTGAACAGCCCCGACGGGCAATTGATTCAGACGCTTGACCTTCCCAAAGACGTCAACTCCCTGGTCCTGGTGAAAGCCCACGGCACCCTCGGCCCGCCCGCCGTCTATCTGCAAAGCCTGCCGGCCACGACACCCGTCATGCCCGCATCCCTTATCGCCATTCCCGAGACCATTCCGGAGGCACCTCATGAGAAAACATAATGTCCTGATCGCGTTTGCCTTCATGCTGGGCGCCTGCTCTTCTGTCCAGGCGCAAGGCAGGGCGATGCCGCGGGTGGTCACCTGCGACACCGCTGCGGTCCAGCAATCTCCGTTCACCGTTCAGGATGAAGCCTCTCACAAAGGGGCTGTCATCGAGAACCCCATTCTCATCACCTTGAAC
>JAAZDZ010000373.1 GCA_012512545.1 Alcaligenaceae bacterium
ACGGTTCCCTACCGCATCCTGTTCCCGGCCATTCTGGTGTTCTGCACGATCGGGGTCTATTCCCTGAACTACAACGTGTTCGACATCTGGGTCACAGCGGCCTTCGGCCTGGTCGGCTACATCTGGGCCAAGCTCAAGTGTGAAGGGGCGCCGTTGTTGCTGGGCCTGGTTCTTGGGCCCATGATGGAAGAAAACTTCCGTCGCGCCCTGTTGCTGGCGCGTGGCGACTACACAACCTTTGTGACCCGCCCGCTGTCGCTCAGCCTGCTGATTGCCGCAGCCTTCCTGGTCGCACTGGTCGCTCTGCCTTCCATCAAGGCCAAGCGCGAAGAAGCCTTCGTGGACGAAGGCTGATGCCAAAGCGGCCAACAGGCCGCAACGTGAAAAATCCGGCATGATCCGGACACTCACTGTTCAGGCGCCCTTGCGGCGCCTGAACTTTTTTCACACTAAATGCGGTACTCTTTACTCCAATTACAACGAAGAGGAGCACAACGTCCATGTCTTCCATCAACGCTCGCGATTACGAAGCACAATCCCCCCTGCGTGTCGCTTTTCTCGGCCTTGGCGTCATGGGCTTCCCCATGGCAGGCCATCTGGCAAAAGCGGGGCACGAAGTCACTGTCTATAACCGCAGCCCGGGCAAGGCTGCAGCCTGGGTCGCCGAGTTCGGCGGGCAATCCGCCCCCACCCCTCGCGCAGCAGCCGAAGGCGCCCAGATCGTGTTTTGCTGCGTTGGCAACGACGACGATCTGCGCAGCGTGGTTCTGGGCGAACAAGGCGCCTTGAGCGGTATGTCGGCAGGCAGCATTTTCGTCGATCACACGACAGCTTCAGCTCAGGTAGCCCGCGAACTCTTTGCTATCGCAGCCGAACAAGGCATCGGCTTTGTCGATGCCCCGGTATCCGGCGGCCAGGCAGGCGCTCAGAATGGCAAGCTGACTGTCATGTGTGGCGGTACAGCCGAACACTTCAACACCATGCGCCCCCTGGCCATGCATTTCGCTCAGGCCGTCACGCTGCTGGGAGAATCCGGCGCGGGTCAACTCAGCAAAATGGTGAATCAGATCTGCATCGCCGGTCTGGTCCAAGCCTTGTCCGAGGGCATTGCATTCGGTCAGGCCGCCGGTCTGGATATGGCGCAGGTGCTTGACGTCATTGACAAGGGCGCTGCTCAGAGCTGGCAGATGGAGAACCGCGGCTCTACCATGATAGAAGGCCGTTTTGATTTTGGTTTCGCTGTTGACTGGATGCGCAAGGATCTCGGCCTGGTGCTGGATGAAGCCAAGCGCAACGGCTCACGCGTGCCGGTCACTGCGCTCGTTGATCAGTTCTATGCCGATGTCCAGCAGATGGGCGGCCAGCGCTGGGACACCTCCAGCCTGATTCAGCGCTTGCGTAAAAGCTAGGTTCTGAAGCCGCCATGCCTTCCCTGGAATGCATGGCGGCTGTAGTGGTTATGCTTCTGTTTCCGGCTGGTAAGCGGGCAGTTTCAACATGGCGCACAGCCCTACGCCTTCGTCAGGCGAGGGGTCACCATCCTGCAGTTCTATGGTTCCCCGATTACGCTGCGCATAGGCCAGCGCGATAGCCAGCCCCAGGCCAGAGCCTCCGCCGCTCTGGCTTTTTTTATCGCGGCTGCCACGATCAAAACGGCTGAAAACGCTTTCCCGCAATATCGGTTCTAGCCCCACCCCGTTATCGCAAACGCTGACCCAGGCATGCTCACCGTCGCTGCCTGCCGACACTGTAATGGTACGGCCCACGCCAGCATGGTTGATGGCGTTATGAATCAGGTTGGCAATGGATTCGTGCAGTTCAGCATCACTGCCCAGCACCCAGATCAATTCGTCCTTGCCACGCCTTCCTTCCCCAGCGCTGGCATCCACCCAGCCCAGATCCTGCTGTTTTTCACGCGCCAATGGCAGGTAGAGCAAGACGGCCTCGCGCGCCAATGCGGCCAGATCAACCGGCATATGGGGGGTTGGATCGTTCCGGCTGGCATGCGCCAACGACAGCAATTGCTCGGTCAGCCGCGACGTGCGGCCCAATTGATGGATGATGGCATCGAGCGTTTCGCGCATGCGGGCGACATCCTGTTCGCGCCGCGCATATTGGGCCTGGGTGCGCATGATGGCCAGAGGCGTGCGCAACTGATGGGAGGCATCGGCCAGAAAGCGGGCCTGGCGGTTCAGGACTTCGCGCGACAGATCAATATGATGATTGATCGCCGTCACCAGAGGAATGACTTCCTTGGGAACGGCTTCCTGATCCAGGGGGGTGAGGTCATCGACTTCACGGGAACGGATTTCACGGCGTAGGTCGCTCAATGGCCATAGCGTCCATTGCACGGCAATCCAGACCAGCAGCACGGCCAGTATCACCATGCGAATATCGCGGAACAGGCTGTCACGCCACATTTCCTGACGTGTCTTCAAGCGCTGGTCAACGCTTTCGCCCACCATGACCAGCACCTGCCTGTGCTGGCCGTTGTAGTGCAGATCCCGCCACAAAGCCACCAGCCGCACCTCATCGTTACGGTACATGGCGTTATAGAGCACCGGTATGCCTTCTACCAGCGGCAGGCGCTGCGGGCGCGGCAGGCCGGGCATGCCCATCAGCGTCTGGCCGCTGATGTCGCGGGTTTCCATCCCCGCCAGCGCTGACTGTACCGGCGCAATTTCCTCTACCCGGTAATACTTGCGGTTGCCCGCATGGGATTCGAGCATGACCTGCACATAAAGAGGCGGGTCGATGATCAGCTGTCCTTCGTGATCGAATTCGATGCTGTTTTCGAGCACCTTGGCGGGTTCCAGCAAGGCGTCGTCATAGACATCCTGAATCAGCAGATCAAGAGCGCGGTAATCGTTGCGGCCATCGACCACCAGCAAAAAGACTACGCCTGGAATCAGCAGCACAAGCAGCCAGAACCGCATGCTCCGGCGCGGCTTTGGTTTTGCCATGATCAGAGCCCGCCGTGGCCGCGTAACGCACCCTGCCATCCATAGATCTGCATACTCAAGCGCGGCTCCTGTTGGCGTTGACCAGACATCAGCCTTCCACCGCCGTGCTTTCCAGCATGTAGCCAAGGCCGCGCACTGTCGTGATCTGGATGTCGCTGCCTTGCAGCTTCTTGCGTAAGCGATGCAACACGACTTCGATGGCGTCGGGGCTGGCCTCGCTGTCTTCTTCAAAGACCTTCAGAAAAAGCTGATGTTTTTCCACCGGGGTGCGGGCGCGTGCGATCAGGGCGGCCAGCGCCGCGTGTTCGCGCGGTGTGAGATGCAGCACAGCGCCGTCAAGGATGAAAGCTTTGCTTTCGGAATCGTAATTCAGCGGCCCACACTGCAGATACGGCGAAGGCCGACCTTTGCTGCGCCGCACCAGCGCTGCCAGGCGGGCTTCGAGTTCTTCGAGAGCGAATGGCTTGGAGAGGAAATCGTCCGCCCCAAGGTTGAGGCCGCGCACGCGATCCTGCAGCGAGCCTTGGGCTGTCAGCAGCAGCACGGGCGTGATATCGCTACGGCTGCGCATTTCGCGCAGCAGTACCAGCCCGTGTTTATCGGGCAAGCGCAGATCCATCACCACGGCATCGTAGCCGCCTGCGTGGAGCATGCTTTCGGCGGTGTGGGCGTCTTTGGCGTGCTCGGGCACAAAGCCGCTCTGGGCAAGCGCCCGTTGCAGCCATGCCGCCATTTCGAGTTCGTCTTCAACCAGCAGTATGCGCATCGGTTTGAGTTTCAGTGAGGCCCGTTTTCTTGCACCCCTGCACCCGCTGGCGCAAATAACGATTTTCGCGACTGCGACGGAACAGGATGCCGGCCAGCTCGTTCAGGGCCTGCGCGTAGACATCACGCTTGAATTCAATAACGGAATCCAGCGGAACCCAATACTGGCTCCAGCGCCAGGCGTCGAATTCGGGCGATTTTGTTGCCCGCAGGCTGACGTCGGAATCCCTCCCCACCATTCTCAGCAGAAACCAGATCTGTTTCTGCCCCTTATAGTGGCCGCGCGAATCCCGACGTATGAAATTGTTCGGAACGTTGTAGCGCAGCCAATCCCGCGTCCGCCCCAATATACGAACGTGTTCGGGGAGCAAGCCGACTTCTTCATGCAGTTCGCGGTACATGGCCTGCACAGGGCTTTCACCATACTTGATCCCGCCTTGCGGGAACTGCCACGCGTGTTCCCGTATACGTTTGCCCCAGAAAACCTCATTCTTGTGATTTACTAGGATAATGC
>JAAZDZ010000374.1 GCA_012512545.1 Alcaligenaceae bacterium
GCCACCCAGATTGCTCTGGGCGGGAGCATCCCCGCCCCGCCGCGAGGGGTTGGCAGGTTGCATGCTGGCTCCTTGATCCGGTTCTTCGATCGCTCTAATAACGCTCGAAATCTTGCTCATCCAGAGTCAGGGCCGGTTGCCTGCGTTCATGGCCGCCTGTGTATTCGACGCTGGGCGGCGCCGACAAGGCGATCTTGGCCGGTTTTCCCGATCCGCCGTGGGATTGACCCGACGACACAGAAAAGAAGCTCATGAGATCCTGCAATTGCTCGGCCTGACCGCCCATTTCCTCGGCTGTCGCCGCCAGCTCTTCGGAAGCCGAAGCATTCTGCTGAGTGGCCTGGTTCAACTGGCCCATGGCGCCGTTGATCTGGCCCACACCCTGGCTTTGCTCCTGGCTGGAGGCTGCGATTTCCTGCACCAGATCGGACGTCTTGCGAATGGCGGGCACGATTTCGTTCAGCAGATGCCCCGCCTGCTCGGCAAGGCTTACAGAGCTGGATGCCACCTGGCTGATTTCCTGCGCGGCCACCTGGCTGCGTTCCGCCAGCTTGCGCACTTCGGCGGCAACCACCGCAAAACCCTTGCCGTGCTCGCCTGCGCGGGCGGCTTCAATGGCCGCATTCAGCGCCAGCAGGTTGGTCTGGTAGGCAATGTCGTCAATGATGCCGATCTTGTCTGCGATCTGCTTCATGGCTTCCACGGTTTCCTTCACCGCGTTGCCGCCTTCTTCCGCCTGTACGGCGGTGGAGGTCGCCATGCCGTCGGTCACCCTGGCGTTCTCGGAGTTCTGGTCGATGCTGGCCGTCATTTGCTCCATCGAAGCCGTGGTTTCTTCCACCGATGCGGCCTGCTCGGAAGAAGACTGGCTGAGTGATTGCGCGGTGGCCGAAACCTGGCCGGCCGCGTTGTTGAGCGCATCGGCGGCCACGTTGATCTGGCCGATGGTGTCAGCCAGCCGGGCAATGGTGTTGTTGATGGCCTGCTTCAGCGCATCGAAGTCGCCATTGTAATGGGCCGTGATGGTCTGGGTCATGTCGCCATGTTCCATGGCGCCCATCACGCGACGCACATCGTTGATGGGGCCGACAACGTTATCCAGCGTGTCGTTCACGCCTTCCACAATCTTGCGGAAATCACCCTGGTGGCGGGTGGCGTCCGCGCGGGTTTCCAGTTCGCCGGCAACCGCGGCCTGGGCCAGCGAATTGGCATCGGCCACCAGCGCGTTGACGGCCTCAATACATGTATTGAGGTTGTTCTTCAGCGTGTTGAAGTCACCGTTGTAGGTATCGGTAATGCTTGGAGGAATGTTGCCCTTGGCAATCCGGTCAACGTAATCAGCCGCCACATTCAGGGGCCCGATCACGGCGTCCAGCGTGGCGTTCACGCCTTCCACAACTTTTTTGTACTCGCCCTGGTAGTTGGAGGCATCGGCGCGGGTGGCCAGACGGCCTTCGACGGCGGCGGTGGCCAGGCCTGCGGCTTCCTCGCTCATGTTCTTGACGGCCGCCACGGCCTTCTCCAGCGCAGTCAGCACCTGGCCGACTTCATCGCGCGCCGAAGTGTCGATCTTCATGTTGAAATCGCCCGCGGCGATCTTGTTGGCGATCTGCACGGCCTCGCCCACCGGACGGGTGATGCTGCGCGTGATGATCCAGCCCAACAGAATCGCCAGCAGCACGGCTGTGCCGGTCAATGCCAGCAGCAAGGTCTGGGAGCTGGCAACCATGGCTTCGGACCGCTCGCCGGCCTGATTCATCAGGTCGGTCTGGTACTGGACGACGCTATCCACAGCCTCCAGGTAGGCCGTTTGCGTTGCGCGCAGATCGCCGGTGAGCAAAGCGCCGAACTGTTCCGCTGTGGCGTACTGGCGGATCATCTGCAAAGCGCGGTCCTGCTGGTCCCGGTAGGCAACGCGATTGTTGTGAACAGCCTGCATTCTTTCCTTGCCGGTGACCGTGTGTATCGTCGCATCAAGCTGGGCAATGGCGACATCAATGATCTCGCGCTGAGCGTTGATCTCTTCGTAAGCCCTTTGCTTTTCCGTCAGGTCGGGAATGATGTAAGCGTTGCGAACCGCGCGGGCAACGGCGTTGATGGCGTCGGTGATGTCATTGGCCTGCCCGACTTTGGGGAACTTGTCGTGGGCCATATCCTGCACTTCGGCGCCCAGGCTGGCCAGGCGCGTATAGCTGATGCCGGCAATGGCCACCATGAGCAGAAGCGTCAGTGCAAAGCCTATGCCAAGGCGCAGGCCGATCTTGATGTGTTTCATAAGGGTTTCCTATTCCGAGGCATAAGTAGAGTGTGCAGGGGTAGGTAAAGCGTGAGATGAAGACTGGTTTGAAGAGAAACTTTTTTCTTCGCGCTGCACCGCCAGTTGGGTCAGTGCCTGCACGTCCAGGATCAGGGCGACTTCGCCCGAACCGAGAATGGTGGAGCCGCCAATGCCGCGCAGATGGCGGAACAGCTGCCCCAGGGGCTTGATGACGGTCTGGAATTCGCCCAGAAGCTGATCGACGATAATGCCTGCCTTCACGCTGCCGGAGGTAATCACCACGACGTTTTCTCGCGCAGGCGGCTCGCCCGCAACGCCAAAGAAGTCGCGCAACCGGATGAACGGCAGCACCTCGCCGCGCAGGTTCAGCATATCGCCCCGAGTGGCATCCACCTGAAGGTCCAGACACTCGACCACGGAGTCCAGCGGCAGCACATAGGAGGCATCGCCCGCGGTAGTCAGGAAGCCGTCGATAATGGCCAGCGTCAGCGGCAGGCGGATGGTGAAGCAGGAGCCTTCGCCCGGCCAGGTCTTCACTTCGACGCTGCCGCGCAGCGACTGGATGTTTCTCCTGACCACATCCATGCCGACGCCACGGCCCGACAGGTTGCTGACGGCCTCCACCGTGGAGAACCCGGCCTCAAAGACAAGATTCACGATTTCCTGGTCTGTCAGGGTATGGCCCGCCTGAATCAGGCCGCGCTCAATGGCCTTGGCTTCGACTTTCTGAACATTGATGCCGCCGCCATCGTCCATCACTTCGATGATGATGCTGCCGGAATCATGATAGGCATTGAGCTCAAGCCGCCCGCGCCCGGGCTTTCCAGCCGCCTGCCGCTGTCCGGCGGACTCGATGCCGTGATCCATGGCGTTGCGAACCAGATGCATCAGCGGATCGCCGATTTTCTCGACCACCGATTTATCGAGTTCGGTTTCGGCGCCGTTGATGACCAGTTCGATATCCTTGCCGATTTCGCGGGCGGTATCGCGCACCACGCGGTTGAAGCGGTTGAACGTCTCGCCGATCTGCACCATGCGCAGCTGCAGCGCGGAGTCGCGGATGTTTTCCACCAGGCGCGAAAGCACCGAGTTGGCTTCCATCAGATGCGCCTGGCCGCTTTGACGCGCCAGCAGGCTGGCCGATGCGCCTGCAATCACCAGTTCGCCGACCAGATCAATGAGCTGATCGAGCTTGTCGGCCTGCACGCGGATCAAGCGTGTATCGCTGTTGTTGCGCTTTTCGCGGACTTGTTTCCTGGGTTTGGCGGCTGTGGTCGGCGTGGCTGCCGCCGTCGGCTCGGCGACCGGCGTGGGGTCGTTTTCTTGCGCGGGAGCGGCGGGGGCCTCCGCCGGTGTCACAGTGGAGGGCTCGAC
>JAAZDZ010000375.1 GCA_012512545.1 Alcaligenaceae bacterium
GCCACGCGCTGCCCGGCATTGATCTCATCGAAGTCACCACCCCGCCGCAAGGGCTGCCCAAGCGCGCCAACGCCCGCTACTATCGCATCGAACAAATGAGCAACGAATGGGAAACCGTCGAACAGGCCGCTGAACTCGGCCTGTTCTGGCCCGACGCGCCGCCTGATCTCCATGCGCAGCTGATTGTGCTGAAGGGCTGATATGCGAATCACCGATTACTTCATCCCCCTGACAGCCTTCATCCAGAGTGCCGCCGCCAGCCGCAGTGCCGACCCCGAAACCCTGGCTGCCCACATCGACTCGCTGATCCAGCAGGCCCAGAACCGGGCCTTGCAGGACGCCGTGGAACTCGACCTTTTCCAGGCCGCCCTGTTTCCCGTGCTGGCATGGGCCGACGAAACCATTGCCCGCACCCACGACTGGCCAACTGAGCACGCCTGGCAGAAACACCTGCTGCAGCGCCGCTATTTCAAGACCGGCCTGGCCGGACGCGAATTCTTTGAACGCCTGAGCGCCCTGCCCGCCAAAGAAGCGGCTATCCGGGAAGTCTATCTGCTGTGCCTGTCGCTGGGCTTCAAAGGCCAGTACAGCATGTCACCCAACTCGGCAGACCTCGCCAACATACGGGTTGAGCAATACAAGCTGCTGCAGAAAGCCGACCCGGCCTTCCAGGCCGCCACCGACAACGCCTTGTTTCCGCACGCCTATGCCATGACACACCACGGCGCTGCGGGCCGCCCGGGTTCCGGTAAATCTGGCCTGATGCGCAAATTTACGTGGCGGCGCGCCCTGTTCTTCATTCTGCCGCCCCTCATCGTGGTGGCGGTCGCCCTCATTCTGCATGCGGAACTCACCAGCGCAGTACAGCAATTCCGCGAGGCCGCCGACCTATGAAAACCTTTTTGCGTTTCGTGCTCTGGCTCATTGCTCTTGTCGTCCTGGCCGTTTTCAGCTGGGCGGTCTCGCTCTATCTTTCCTGGCCGTCCTGGGGCTGGTCGCTGATCTTTTTCGGCGTGCTGGGCGCCTATTTCGGCATACAGCTGGCGCGCCGTCTGTGGTATCTGTCGCGCTCCCGCGTCAAGCTGGCGGCCTCGGAAGCCGCCGGCCGCAAAGTGGCCGACAAACCCAATGGGCTGGGCGAGCTCACCGCAAAATGGAAGCAGGGCATCACCACCCTGAAAAGCTCTTCGCTACGGCGCTTTGGCAACCCCATCTATGCCCTGCCCTGGTTCATGGTGGTGGGCGAATCAGGGGTGGGCAAGACATCTGCCATCACCCGCTCGCGCCTGGCTTCACTGAACAAGAACATCAGCCAGTTCGAGCCCATCACCCAGACCCTGAACTGCGACTGGTGGTTTTTCAACCGCGCTGTCGTGATCGACACCGCCGGGCGGTATGTGTCGCCAGAAGGCGACGAAGATGCCCAGGCCGAATGGGAGCGCATGCTTGAGCTGCTCGCCAAGTACCGCATGAAGGAAGGCTTGAACGGCCTGGTGCTCGCCATCGACGCGCAACAGCTGATGGCCGATGACGATGTCCTGGAACGCCGCGGCCAGGCCATCCGGGAACGGGTCGATCAATTGATCCGGCTGTTTGACAAGCGCTTCCCCATTTTTGTGATGGTCACCAAGAGCGACCTGGTCTATGGCTTCAAGGAATGGGCCAAAGCCCTGCCGCCCGAAGCGCTCAACCAGGCCATGGGCTACACCGGCAGCATGGAACAGGGCGATGGCGCGGAAATCCGTTTTCTGGATGCCGCGCTGTCCGACATCACCGGGCGCCTTAAATTGCTCAGGCTGGACATGGCCGTAAAAGGCGTTGAGCCCGGCCCTGAACTGCTGCTGTTTCCCGACGAACTCCAGCGCCTGCGCGCTGGCCTGCAGCGTTTCCTCAAAGCGTGCGCCAGCAACAACCCCTACCTGGAACAGCCCCTGTTGCGCGGCCTGTTCTTCAGCAGCGCGCGCCAGACCGACGCCCATCTGCCCAGCGCCATCGAGCATTTGCTGAATCCCGCTGCAACCCCCGTCAGCGCAAGCGAAAAAGGGCTGTTCCTGCACGACTTCTTCGAGCGGGTTCTGCCCGCCGACCGCTGGACGTTCCTGCCCACCGTCATCGTGCATCACTGGCGTCAGGTCACCCGCAACCTGGCCATCGTGGCCTGGGTGTCGATCTTCACCGCGATATTGGTTTTCTTGTTGCTGTCCTATTACCAGACACGCGCCAGCCTGATCGAAATCGAGCGCGTCTATCCGCAGCAGCTGGCAGAAGAAAACACCGCCGACGAGGCGCTGCAGCTGGAAAACCTGCACCGCATCCTCACCGTCATCGACCTCATTCTGGATCGCGAACAACAGTGGCAGACCCGCTGGCTGGCCTTCAGCCCCGACATCACCCAGCTTGAAGAAGATATCAAGCAGTCCTATGTGCATGGATACCAGGAATTCCTGAACACCTACCGCCCCGAAAACCTGCTGAGCAATGTCGCTCTGGCCGAAGACGCCAGCCCCGAATACGCGGAAGCCGTGCTTGGGCTGGTGCGCACCATCAATCTGTCGAAAGCCCGCATACAGGGTGCCGACTACCATCAGCTTCAGGCCATGCCGCAGATGCCGGCCGGCGCGGTGCAGGCCCTGCTGCCGGGCCTGCCGGCCCCCGTCGTCAAGGTGGCCCACCGCATGCAGGTCGCCTACAAAGCCTGGAGCGCCGCAGACGACCCCTTTCTGCAGCAACGCCTGGCCAATGACCAGGACGTGCTGGACGCCGTGCTGACTCAGTCGCCCAAACTGGAATGGCTGCTGCCCTGGGCCAACGCCCTGCCTGGCCTGCAGCCTGTCACACTGCGCGAATTCTGGGCGCCCGGCTCACAAGGCCCCAACAGCGGCATGATTGAGCCTGCGCTCACCCGTCAAGGCGCCGCCCGCCTTGATACCTTTCTCGATGAACTGGCCCGCGCCGTTGAAGACCCGGCTGAATTCCAGGCGCGCCGCGATGCCTTTGAGTCCTGGCACCTGAACGAGCGCTTCAATAGCTGGCAGAGCTTTGGCTGGGCGTTCAACAATGGCGAAAGGCTGCTGGCCAATGAACCGGCCTGGCGCGACATGGTGGGCCGGGTCGATACCGATGCCAGCCCTTACTACCGGCTTTTCGAGCGGCTCAAGGCTGAATTCGCTGGCGAGCCTTCTGAAAAACTGCCCGGCTGGCTGCTGTTTGCCCGCGAATTCAACGACATGCGCCATGCCGCCACCGCCGACCACACGCTGGGCCGCGCGCGCGCCATGCTCAGCACGGCGAACAATGTCGGCGAGCGCATCATCAAGCAATCCGTTGCCAATCAGTCGCTGCTGCCCATGTCGGAGCTGCCTCTGTCGATTCGTGGCGTGCAGGATTTTTCCGCTTATGCGCAGGCGTTTGACGAAGCCGTCGCCATTGCCCTGAGTGGCGAAGGCAACGCTTATCAGCTGGCCGCCGATTATTTCAATTTCGGCATTGACTCCAACATCAAAGCCTCGGACATCCAGAATATCCTGGACAACCTGGCGGCCTTTCGCAAAACATCCGGCTTCGACCATGCCGACGATCAGGTCGTGTGGCATCTGGTGGCCGGGCCGGTCAATCTGCTGATCCGCTACGTGCTGGAACAAAGCTCCTGCACTATGCAAAAGGAATGGGAAAGCCAGGTTCTGTGGCGAAAACAAATGGCTGTCAGCACGCAGGAAACCATCGAACAACTGTTCGGAGAACAAGGCTCGGTCTGGGCCTTCGCCGACGGCCCGGCCAAACCGTTTCTGAAGCAGCAGGCCGCGGGTTTCACGCCCGCCCTCAAAGACGGCAAGCGCTTTCCTTTCAGCCCGGATTTCATTCCTTTTCTGAACCGTTCCGTCGATACGCAAGTGGCTTCAACCGTCCGGCAGCAGCAGGCCGAAGCCTCGGTGGGCGCCTGGGCCAACCTGCTGATCACCTCGCGCCCCATCGGAGTGAACCCGGGTGCCCGCGCCCGCCCCTATGCCGCCAATCTGTCCATCCAGTGCTCAAACGAGCAGATCACGCTGGATAACTTCAATATGGCCGTCACCAGCAGCTTTGACTGGTCGCCCGACCAGTGCGGCGATGTCACCCTGCAGATTCATATTGAAGACCTGACCCTGACCCGGCGCTACCCCGGCCCCATGGGGCTGGCGCGCTTTGTCGAGGAATTCACCGACGGCCAGCGCATCTTCACCCCGGACGACTTCCCCCAGGCCAGAGACGAACTGGACGCGCTGAATGTCACCGCCCTGCATGTGCGCTACGACCTGGTGGGCCAGGAAAAACTGCTGGAAATCGCCAGCCACCTGGAATACCTGGCCGAAACGCGCACCGCTTCGCTCAGCGCGCCCCCGTCCCGGCTCAACCTGCAGGTGCCTGACCGCGTGGGCCAATGCTGGATGGAAGGCGTTTCCGACCAACCCGCCCCAGCACTGCCGCTTTATATCCGCCAGCGCGCCCAGCAGATCATCGACCAGCCGCCGCCTCCGCCGGAGCCCCCCCATATCCAGGCCCTGGCCGAAGCACAAACCAGGGCGGCGCCACAGCAGACACCCCCGCCGCCCCAGGTGCAGCGCAGCCACCGCATACAGGATGGCGAAACCTTGTATTCACTGGCCCGGCGCTTCGATACCACTGTCGAAACCCTGAAAGAACTGAACAATCTTTCAGATGCCGACCTCATCATTACGGGCACCCTGTTGAAGCTGCCGCCCGAGAAAAACCATGCCGTGCTGCAGGAAAACACCCTCGCCCCGCGCGCATGGGCGCCGCACGAAACGTTGCAAGAACCAGGTCATATTCTGGAGACAAAATACCCACTTAGTAATAATTGACAATCTCAGTCGCTATAAGACACAATCTTTCAACACCTTTTTTGATTTTTGCCACAAGTTCCGTCAGCGAAAAAACGGAATCCCTCAGGAGACAACAGTATGGCAAACGAAGGTTCCGTTGCGCCTAAAGAACGCGTCAACATCACTTACAAACCCGCTACCGGCGATGCCCAGTCCGAAGTCGAGCTGCCGCTCAAGCTTCTGGTTCTTGGCGACTTCACCCAACGCGAAGACGATCGCAGCATCGAAGACCGCGCGCCCATCAATGTAGACAAAGACAACTACGATGAAGTCCTGAGGGCGCAGAACCTTTCTCTCAATCTTTCCGTCCCCAACCGGCTCGAACCCGGTTCCGAAGACAATCTGTCCGTCGATCTGCAGTTCGAGTCACTGTCTGATTTCCAGCCCGACAACA
>JAAZDZ010000037.1 GCA_012512545.1 Alcaligenaceae bacterium
GCGCAAGTGGCCCGCGGCTATGTGTACTATGTATCGCTCAAGGGCGTGACAGGCGCAGGAAATCTCGATACCGACGAGGTCGCTCGCAGGCTGGATATCATTCGTCGCCATGTGAAGATACCCGTTGGAGTCGGCTTTGGCATTCGCGACCCGGAAAGCGCCAAGAAACTATCTGAATGCGCCGATGCAGTCGTCATCGGCAGCAAAATCATCGAAACCATGGAAGCGGCGGTGCAGTCTGCCCAGACCGAAGGGCTGTCTGCACAGGAAAGCGACGCCCGCGCCATCAAGGCGGCAGCGGACTGGCTGGCTGGAATCCGGGCGGTGCTGGGCTGATCCCCTCACTGGTGCTGCAAACCATCCGGCACAGCCGGTAATATTCGGGAAAGAACAATGAGTTGGATAGACAAAATCCTGCCACCGCGCATCAACCGCAATAGCGGTGCTGAAAACGGCGCCAATAAACGGGTGCCGGAAGGGCTCTGGGTCAAATGCCCGGAATGCGAATCCGTCCTCTACAAAGAAGATCTCAAGGCGACTTTGAATGTCTGCCCCAATTGCGATCATCACATGCGCATCAATGCCCGCACGCGTATCGACGCGCTGCTGGATGCCGAAGGCCGTGTCGAGATCGGCCACAACACGCGGCCCATGGACCCTCTCAAATTCCGTGACAGCCGCAAATACCCCGACCGCGTATCGGAAGCCGTGAAGCAGACAGGCGAGACTGAAGCCATGGTCGTGATGAGCGGCGCCGTGCATGCAGTGCCGGTTGTGGCTGCCTGCTTCGAGTTCGAGTTCATGGGCGGTTCCATGGGTTCAGTGGTCGGCGAACGTTTCTGTCGCGGCGTGCAGGCCGCCATCGACAACCGCACGCCCTTTGTCTGTGTGGCGGCTTCGGGCGGTGCCCGCATGCAGGAAAGCCTGTTTTCCCTGATGCAGATGGCCAAGACCAATGCCATGCTGACCCGTCTGTCAGCCGAGCGCCTGCCGTTCATCAGCATACTGACCGACCCCACCATGGGTGGCGTGTCCGCCAGCTTCGCCTTCATGGGCGATGTCGTCATTGCCGAACCCAAGGCTTTGATCGGCTTTGCCGGGCCGCGCGTCATTGAGCAGACCGTGCGTGAAAAACTCCCTGAAGGCTTCCAGAGGGCTGAGTTCCTGCTGGAAAAAGGTGCTGTCGATATGGTGATCGACCGCCGCGAAATGCGTCGCGAACTGGCCCAGTTGCTTGCCTTGCTTATGCGCCAGCCCGACGATGTGGTGCAGATCTGAAAACCTGAAACATGCGTAAGGGCGCCATTGGCGCCCGCCATGAAAAAAGCTGCTGTCTCATTGCATTGAGACAGCAGCTTTTTTTTGGCCTGCCGTCGGGCAGGTGGAAAGCGCTTTTGAAGCGCTCCGCCGATCAAGCGGAGCGCTTGCACAGGCCGCTTACTCTTGCTGAGTTTCCACCTGCTGCAGCGGCTCGCTGGCTACGCTTGCGCGGGCCTTGCGCGGGCGGCCCAGGCGGACAGCCGGTTCTTCAGCGGCGACGGACGGGCTGTCGCTGCGTGTTTCGATGAGCTGCAGACCAGCGGATTCCAGCATGCCGTCCTGAGAAGCGGGCGCTGCGCCATTGAGGGACGCTGGAACTGCTGCTGCGCTGGCAGTTGCGGGTTCCTGTTTGTCGTCAACTGCCGTTTCCGGCAGCAGCGCTGCCTCGGCGGCAGGTTCGACGACCGGTTCAGCGACTGGAGCAGGGGCGACCGCTTCAGGGCTTGCCACAGGGGTTTCCGGCTGCGCGGTGCTCAACACTTCAGGCGCTTCCTCCGGGCGGGTGTGCCCGGCGGAGGCGGCGGTTGCCACTTGCTCCGGCGCCTGGGTATTGGCGGCTACAGGTTCGGTCGCCTGGGCGGTTTCAACGACCTGAGCGGTTTCGACGGCTTCCGCTACGGGCTCCTGAGCGGCGGGTTCGCTTGCAACGGTTTCGACAGGGGCTGCGGTGGGCGTCGTGACAACGGTTTCCACAGCCTGAGCCTGCGTGTCAGCAGAACCGGCCTCAGCTGGTGCTTCAGCGACCGCTGGCACTGCCTGCTGCGCAGCTGCGCTGTCGTTGACAGCCTCGGGTGCCGGGCTTTGCTGAAGCGTGGCGTCAGAGGCGGCAGTGGCTTCGGCTTCGTGCAGCGGGGCTTCGACTGTGCTGGCGGGTGCGGCTTGAGCGGGCGTTTCGCTGGCGGGGGTATCGCCGTTTTCTTCGCTTGCTGCATTGCCGTCCAGTGCCAGGCCATCAGTGCTTTCTCC
>JAAZDZ010000376.1 GCA_012512545.1 Alcaligenaceae bacterium
CCCAGCGAGGCATTCTTGCCGCCGACGGAATCGACGTCAGTCATGCGTAGCTGTTCGAAAGATACGACGTTAGACATAAAAGTCACCTGTAAAGAAAAGAAAGCGTGTTTGCTCAGTAACCGGAGCGTGCCGGTGAAGGTCACTGAGCAAACCCGCCTCGCCTGTTTTTTCTGTCGAGAGGGTGACGCAAAGAAGCTTTAATGCTTCCTTAATGTTAATCTTGCCGGATTGTACCGTTTTCGGTAGGTTCTGCGTCACGCACATGTCCAATCACGTTCTCCAGCGCACTGTCTTCGTCGTTTCCGACAGCACCGGCATTACGGCCGCCACATTCAGCAACTCCGTTCTCTCGCAATTTGAGCAGGTGCAATTCGATACCGTGCGGGTTCCCTACCTCGACAGCGTCGAAAAAGCCGAAGAGGTGGTGGCGCGCATCAACCGCTGCGCGGTCGATCAGAACAGCCCGCCTCTGGTGTTCAGCACGCTGGTTGACCCTGCTGTGGCGGAAACCATACGGGGCGCCGACTGCGTGTTCTTCGACCTGTTCGGCACTTTTGTACAGCACATCGAAGAAGCCCTGGGGGTGAAGTCCAGCCATTCCGTAGGCCGGTCCCACATGGGCGGGTTGTCCAAGCAATATAACGAGCGCATCGAAGCCATCAACTTCACCCTGGCGCACGACGACGGCCAGTATGTGCGCGGCCTGGAAGAAGCAGATGTCATTCTCGTAGGGGTGTCGCGCTGTGGCAAAACGCCCACCAGCCTGTATCTGACCATTCAGTATGCGGTAAAGGCCGCCAACTACCCGCTTATTCCCGAAGATTTCGACCGCAATGGCCTGCCCGCCACCTTGCTGCCCTACCGCAGAAAACTTTTCGGCCTGTCTATCCACCCCGACCGCCTGGCGGAAGTGCGCAACGAACGCCGCCCCAACAGCCAGTACGCGTCTATCCGCCAATGCCGCGATGAAGTCGCCTCCGCAGAGCGGCTGATGCGCATAGAAAATATTCCGTGGCTTTCCACCACCACCAAATCCATCGAAGAAATCTCCACCAAGGTCATGGCGGAAATCGGGCTGGAGCGCCGCAGTCATTACTGACGGAACCTTCTTACCCTGAATCGCAACGCCCCAGGTTCGCTGGCTCATCAAGCCGCCCTGGGGCGTTTTTTTTACAGGTAGCGCCTGCGCTGTTCAAACAGGCAGATGCCCGCCGCCACCGCGACATTCAGAGATTCGACGGCCAGGCTTTGCGGAATGCTGATGCGCAGGTCGGCGGCCGCGACGAGATCTGGCGCCACCCCCCTGCCCTCGTTACCGAACACCCAGGCCGCATGGGGTGGCAGACCGGCTTCATAGAGCGGCTGCGCGTTGTCCAGGGCGGTGACCAGCAAGGGCATGTCCAGGCGCTGGCGCAAGGTATGGAGGTTCTGCCCTTCGTGGATATCCAGGCTGAAATGAGCGCCCTGCGCGCTGCGCAGGACTTTGGGCGACCATGCTGCGACACAGCCGCTGGATGCATAGATCTGCCGTATGCCTGCCGCGGCGGCGGTGCGCAGCAAAGTGCCCATATTGCCAGGGTCCTGAACGCGATCCAGCCACAGGCAGTTCTCTTCAAGGCGGGCGGGTTGCTCCGGGCGCGGCGCGCGGCCCAGAAAGATCAGCCCCTGGCCCTGCACGACTTGCGATGCGGCGCGCATCAGCGCAGGCGGGCATAAACGTACACGGTTTGAATCCAGCCGGGTCAGAATGGCGGCAACTTCCGGGTGGCTGATGCGGTCTTTATCGAAGAACGCCATTTCCGGCTGTCCGACTTTATCCAGCCAGGCTTCACAGAGGTGTATTCCTTCCAGAGCAATACGCGGTTCATCATGGCCCCGTTCGCCCGGCGCACGTTTGCCCGCCAAAGCATTCATCAACAGGCGGTAGTCCGGGTTGTCTCGCGAGGCAAGCGTTTTCATGGCGTCAGGCTGGCTTCAAAATGACGCCGTACCGGAGCGAAGCTGCGCCGGTGTTCTTCGCACGGCCCAAGCTCGGCCAGGCGCTGCAGATGCAGCGCGGTGCCATAGCCCTTGTGCTGATTGAAACCATAATCAGGAAAACGGGCGTGCATGGCCTGGCAA
>JAAZDZ010000377.1 GCA_012512545.1 Alcaligenaceae bacterium
CGCCTTGCGCGCGACCAGTCACAACTGGGCCCAGGCGGCCCGCATGCTGGAGATTGATTCCAGCAACCTGCATAAGCGGGCCAGGAAGCTGGGGCTGAAAAAGGTTCCCGGAGTTCTGTGACGCCTGACTTATGCCTGACTGACAGGCCGCTTTATACTAAAAGCGCTCCCGCCCACCCACTTTCCTCATACACAACGAACAAGACATGAATTATCTGCTCATCAAGCACCTGCACATGACGGCGGCCGGCCTCAGCATTTTCTTCTTCATCATCCGCGCTTACTGGTCCATCACAGAAAACGGGCTGCTGCAAAAGAAAGCCGTCAAGATTGCGCCGCACATCATCGACACCGTGCTGCTGGCAGCCGCCATCTGGCTGTCCATCCTGCTGGGCCCGGCTGCCGCGCAACCCTGGGTGCTGACAAAAATCGTCTTGCTGATCGCCTATATAGGCGTGGGCACCATCGCCATCAAGCGCGGCTGCACGCCCCGCAGCCGCGCCATCGCCGCTGTCATTGCCGTACTGATTTTCGCCTACATCGTTGGTGTAGCCATCAAGCACCATCCCGCTTCCTGGTTTTTCTAAAGACACTCATGCCAGAAAAAATCAAACTGCCTCCCTATGAAACCACCGCACTCGTGCTGCAAGGCGGCGGCGCCCTGGGCGCTTATCAGGCTGGCGTCTTTGAAGGCTTGCAGGAAGCCGGTGTGCCGCTGAACCGGCTGGCGGGCATTTCCATCGGTGCGCTGAATACCGCCATCATTGCGGGTAACGCACCGGAGCATCGGGTTGAGCGGCTGCGCGAATTCTGGGAAACCATCTGCCAGCCCAACCAGCCCTTCATGGCGCTGCCGCCGTTCATCGAGCAGTCGATCTTCGACATGAACGATGCCACCAAGCAGTTTCTGGGACATTGGAACGCGTACCGCGCCGTCATCGACGGACAGAACGGTTTTTTCCACCCGCGCCTGCCCGCCCCGGTGTTTTCCTTCATGCACAACGACCCGGCGCAAACCAGCTATTACCGCATTGACGCCCTGAAAGACACCCTGGAACACTTCTGCGACTTTGATCGCGTCAACGCCTGCGAACTGCATGTGTCGGTAGGCGCTGTCAATGTGCGTACCGGCAACTTCGCCTATTTCGACAACCGGGAAATCACCCTGCGGGCGGAACACTTCATGGCATCGGGTGCTCTGCCCCCGGCGTTTCCCGCTGTGGAAGTCGATGGCGAATATTATTGGGACGGTGGCCTGGTCTCGAACACGCCGCTGGGGCATGTGCTGCAGGGGCGCCCCATGCGCGATACGCTGGTGTTCCAGGTTGACCTCTGGAGCGCGCGCGGTGCGGCGCCCACCAATATGGCCGAAGTGTCCGACCGCATGCAGGACATCCGCTATTCCAGCCGCACCCGTTATGTCACGGAACACTTCCGACAGTCCCAGGAAATGCGCCACCTGCTGTGGCGCATGCTGCAGGACATGCCGGAAGACGCCCGCTCACATGCCAACTACGCCAGGCTGGTGGAAGAAATCAGCACGGCCAAGTGCTACAACATCGTCCACCTGATCTTCCGTAACCAGCCTTACGACCTGCATTACAAGGACCACCAGTTCGGCCTGGCGGCTATGCGCGAACACTGGCAACACGGCCTGACCGATATCCGCAAAACGCTGTCCGACCCCAGCCGCCTGGCCATGCCCGACCGCGACATCGGCTTTGTGACCCACGACGTGCACCGCGAAGAGCTGGAAGAACGCATGGAACGCTGAGGCAGTTTCCCGCTTTCTATTTTCTGGGGCGCAGACGCCCCAGAACCAGCATGCCGGTCAGCACAAAGGCCGTGCCCAGCAATTGCAACACCGTGATGGGCTCATCCAGTATCCACCAGGCCAGAAACAGCACAGAAACCGGCCCCACCATGCCAAGCTGCGAAGCCAGAGGCGCCCCCACGCGCGCCACGGCCCACATCACCATGAAAGTCGGCAATACCGTATGGA
>JAAZDZ010000378.1 GCA_012512545.1 Alcaligenaceae bacterium
CCATAAAGGGAAAGCCCTCATTGCTGAGGTCGTGCTGCTTATCCACCACCTTGCGCAGCAAGCGCCGCGCATCCGGCCCGGCAATCGCATACTGCGCCCAGGCGTCGGTGGTGGAAACCAGTTGCACGTCAAGGTCGGGCCACAGGCACTGGCGGCAGAACTCCATATGCCTGAAGATGGCAACGGCGTTGGCCGTGGTGGTGGTCACCACATAATGGTCTTCTGTCAGCCGGGCCGCCGTGCCGTCATCCTGGGCGAAGCCGTCTTCACGCAGCATCAGGCCATAGCGGACCCGGCCCACGGCCAGGGTGCCCATCATGTTGCAGTAAACGCGGTTCAGGAATTCCCCTGCGTCAGCGCCCTGCACATCGACCTTGCCCAGTGTGGTGACATCGCACACCCCCACGCTGCGCCGCACGGCCAGGGCTTCGCGGTCCACGCTCTGGCGCCAATGCGTTTCGCCTGCTTGCGGGAAATACTGCGCCCGCAGCCAGTTGCCCGCCTCAACGAACACTGCACCCTGCTGAACCGCCCAATGGTGGGAAGGCGGCAGCCTGCGGGGTCGGAAGTCTTCGCCGGTGGAGCGGCCGGCCAGCGCGCCCAGGGCGACGGGGGTGTACGGAGGCCGGTACATGGTGGTGCCGGTTTCGGGGATGCTGCGCCCGGTCAGTTCGGCCATGGCGGCCAGACCGGTCAGGTTGGAAGTGCGGCCCTGGTCGGTCGCCATTCCCAATGTGGTGTAGCGCTTCAGGTGCTCCACCGAACGGAAATTTTCACGGTGGGCCAGCGCCACATCCTTCATCGTGACATCGTGCTGCAGATCCACCCAGGCCCGGCCTTTGCCTGGCACATGCCACAGCGGCGTCAGCCTGGGCGCCGCGTCGCTGGTTTCAGGCAGATCGCAGGGCGTGGCAGCCACACCCAGGCTTTGCAGCGCCTCGACAGCCTTCTGCGCGCCGCTGCGCAGCGCATCCGCCGTCGCCAGCAGCCCGGCAGCGGAACCGGCCACCGACATGCCTGCGGGCAGGCGCCCGCCCGGCACGAAGGCAGCAATATCTTCTTTCCAGACAGGTTTGCAGGCATGGTGGGCCGTCAGCTGCACATTGGGGTTCCAGCCGCCGGAAACCCCCAGCGCGCCGCAGCCGATATTGCGCTGCTGGCCATTGGCCAGCCGGACCGTCACTGATTTCAGCCCGGTGCGCCCCGCTGTATCAACCACAACCGCGCCCTTGAGCACCTCAATGCCCGGGCAGTCCGGCGCATCGCTGCGGCTGTCAATGACGGCCACCACCTGAACTCCCAGCCGCGCCAGGTCGGCGGCGGTCTGGTGGCCGCTGTCGTTATTGGTGAAAACGGCCACCCTGCGGTCGGCTGCCACGGCCCAGCGATTGGCATAGGCACGCACTGCGCCGGCCAGCATGATGCCGGGCCGGTCGTTATTGCTGAATGCGATGGAACGCTCGGTCGCGCCCGCGCACACCAGGGCGCGCTGGGTGCAGATGCGCCAGAAAGTCTGCCTGGGCTTACCCGGCGCAGGCGTGTGCAGGTGGTCGGCATTGCGCTCAACCGCCCCGTAGACGCCGTGATCAAACACGCCGAACACCGTGGTGCGGGCCATCAGGCGCACATTGCTCAGGCTGGAAAGCTCGGCCAGCACTGCCGCCACCCAGATGGCCGCCGGTTCGCCGTTCAGCGCGATACGCTCGGCATTCAGGCGCCCGCCAAACTGGAAATCCTCATCGGCCAGAATGACTTTTGCGCCTGCGCGGGCGGCGGTCAGCGCGGCGGCCAAGCCGGCAGGCCCGGCGCCGATCACCAACAGGTCGGCGTGCAGATAGCCACGATCATAGAGATCGGGGTCGGGGGCAGCGGCCAGACGCCCCAGCCCGGCGGCCCGGCGAATCGCGGGCTCATAGACCTTTTCCCAGAACGATCTGGGCCACATAAAGGTTTTGTAATAGAAGCCTGCTGCCAGAAACGGCGCCAGATAATCGTTGAGGCCCAGCACATCGAACGCCAGCGAAGGCCAGCGATTCTGACTATGGGCTTGCAGCCCGTCGAACAGTTCGACCGTGGTCGCCCGCGTATTGGGCTCGCTGCGCGCACCGCTGCGCAGCTGAACCAGCGCGCTGGGCTCTTCCGAGCCTGCCGACAGAATGCCGCGAGGCCGGTGGTATTTGAAGGAACGGCCCACCAGGCGCACGCCATTGGCCAGCAGGGCCGACGCCAGGGTGTCGCCGCCATGGCCGACATACTGCCGGCCATCAAAGCTGAAATGAATCGGGCTGGAGCGGTCGATCAGCCCGCCCTCCAGCCGGTTGATCTGCGTCATCGCCCCCGCCCCAGCGCCCGCGCGGCATCCCGCGCCAGCTCGACTTTCACAATCTCATGCGTCACCGTATTGCGGGTGACCACCAGCCACGAGCGGTCGCCCTGCTCGTGAAACCATAATTCCCGATGCAGGCCCGCCGGGTTGTCGCGCCGGTACACGTAGGCGTGAAAATCCCCGGCGGCGGTTTCGGACATGCCATCGGGGCGCTCAATCAGCGCGGCATCACCCAGGTACACGAACTCGCGCATATCGCGAGGGCCCAATAGCGGATGTTCAATAATCATGTCGTTCAGTGCAGATTGGGTTGGGCGCCCGTGCCGATTTCGTCAAGGACATGCCCGGTACGGAAGCGGTCAAAACGGTAGGCCGCCGCCACTTCATGAGATTCCCCCGTCGCCATCAGATGGGCCAGCACATAGCCGGCGCCAGGCGTGGCCTTGAAGCCGCCATAGCACCAGCCGCCGTTGAAATACAGGCCATCCACCGGCGTGCGGTCGATGATGGGGCTGCCATCCATCGACATATCCACCAGCCCGCCCCACATTCTCAGCAGACGCGCGCGGCTGGCCGAGGGCATGATGGACATGAAGCATTCCGCCACGTCTTCCACCAGTGGCAGATTGCCGCGCTGAGCGTAGGAGTTGTAGCCATCCAGGTCGCCGCCAAACACCAGCCCGCCCTTATCGGACTGGCTGAGATAAAAGTGGCCCGGCCCGCCAAACGTGACTACGCCCGGCACCGCCGGTTTGACCGCTTCAGAGACAAAAGCCTGCATGACATGGCTTTCTATCGGCAGGGTCAGGCCGGCCAGCGCCATCAGCTTCCCTGAACTCCCCGCCACCGAGGCGCCCACGGTATCCGCGCCGATGAAGCCGCGCGAGGTTTCCACCCCCACACAGCGCCCGGCTTCGATGCGAAAACCCTGTACTTCGCAGTTCTGGATAATGTCCACGCCCAGCGCATCGGCGGCCCGCGCATAGCCCCAGACCACGGCATCATGGCGGGCGGTGCCCGCGCGGCGCTGAATCAGGCCGCCTTTGATGGGAAAGCGCGCATTGTCGTAATCGAGAAACGGCAGCATGGCGCGCACTTGATCGCGCGACAGCAGCTCGGCATCGGCCCCGCTGAAAATCATGGCATTGCCGCGCCGCCGGAAGGCGTCGCGCTGCGCATCGCTGTGGATGAGATTCAGCACGCCGCGCTGACTCATCATGACGTTGTAATTCAGTTCCTGTTCGAGGTTTTCCCAGAGTTTCAGGGAAAACTCATAGAAAGGCTGATTGCCTTCCAGCAGATAGTTGGAACGCACAATGGTGGTGTTGCGGCCCGCATTGCCGCCGCCTATCCAGCCTTTCTCAAGCACGGCCACACGTTTTTTCCCGTATTTGCCCGCCAGGTAATAGGCAGCCGCCAGGCCATGGCCGCCGCCTCCGATGATGACAAAGTCATAATGCGACCGGGGCTGCGGGTTGCGCCAGGCGGGTTTCCAGCCCCGCTGGCCGGTCAACCCCTCTTTGATGACCTTGAGTATCGAGTAGCTCACCGCACTTTCCACTATGGAGAACGATAAGTTGTCATTTTGCAGGAGTAATGTAAAACGCAGTATTCTTAAACAGACAAAAACAGACTTAATTCAGACAACTCATCGTGACACGCATTTCGCCCCCCACCCGCATTGGTTTTATCCTGACGCCCGGCTATTCGCTGATGTCGGTGGCCACGGCGGTAGAACCCTTGCGGGCCGCCAATCTGCTGTCGGAACGCCCCCTGTATCAAAGCGCTTTTCTGTCCGAAACGGGCGGCTTCATGCCGTCCAGCGCCAATGGCGGCTTTCACACCGAACCCTGGGGGCAGGCCCCGCATGATTTCGATCTGATCTTTGTGGCCGCTGGCGGCAACCCCATGATTTACGACAACCCCGGCCTGTTGCGCTATTTGCGCAATCTTGCCGCGCGGGGCGTGATTTTGGGCGGCATTTCAGGCGGCTCGGCGATTCTGGCGCGTTATGGAATGATGGACGGGCGCCGCTTCACCGTGCACTGGCAGCATGTGCAGGCTTTGCGCGACTTCTATCCACACTTGCTGGTGGAACGCAGCCTGTACGTGATTGACCGCGACCGCTACACCTGTGCCGGAGGCGTGGCGGCGCTGGATATGATGCATGCCATGATTGCCTCTGAACATGGCGCGGGTTTTGCCACCAATGTCAGCGACTGGTTCATCCATACGGATATCCGCACCTCCAGCGACCCGCAGCAATCCAGCCTGGAACAGCAATACGGCATCACCCACCCTGCCCTGGTCGCGGCCATCGGCCTGATGAACACTCATCTGGCCGACCCGCTCACCCCGCAGCAGCTGGGCACGCTCAGCGGGCAAAGCGCCCGCAACCTGCAACGCCTGTTCAACCAGCAATTGGGCGAACCCATGATGCAGTTCTATCGCCACCTGCGCCTTGAAAAAGCCAACGAGCTGCTGCAGCAGTCCGCCCTGCCGATTGCGCAGATCGCCCTGACTACGGGTTTTGGCAACGCCGCCCATTTTTCGCGCAGCTTTGCGGCGCGTTTTGGCGTCACGCCCGCCCAGCGCCGCGCCCAAGGGCTGACATCCCCTACCGTGCGCTTTCTGCGCATGGAATGAAGGCGTATGTGATCAGGCTCCCAGTTCGATCACATGAACCTGGCCCGCCAGGTGTTCCTGGGCCAGTTCCACCATATGGGCGTGGTGCGTCAGGAAAATCACCTGCGTGCGGCGCGATACCCCGGCCAGTTGCCGCAGACCGGCCAGGGCGCGGCCATCGTCGTAATTCACGAACAGGTCATCGGCAATGAATGGCAGGGCCGTGGCGCTGTCCATGTAAAGTTCCAGGGCCGCCAGGCGCAAAGCCAGGTAGAGCTGATCGCGGGTGCCATCGCTCAGGCCATCCAGCGGCGTCAGCCGCCCGTCCGTGCGACGTGCCCACAATGTAGCTACATCATCATCCACCATCAGGCCCTCATAGGCCCCCAGGGTGAGATCGGCGAACAGCTGGCCCGCCCGGGCCAGCAGCGGCCCCTGACTGCGTTCCCGATACCGCTCGGTGATATGCTCCAGCAAACGGTATTGCGCATGAACGTTGACATAACGCTCGGCCACACCCGCCATATCAGCCAGGGCTTCTTGCTTGCAGGCTTCGGCCTGGGCGGCATCGTCGCCACCAGAAATCGCAGCCAGCGCACTACGCGCCTGTTCGCGCTGCAAAGCCAGCGTATCGCGCTGGTGTTCGGCCTGTTCCAGCCGCTGGCTCAGGGTTTGCGCCTCGGCAGCCAGGGATGAGAAATCCACATCGGCCAATTCGGCCTCGACCTGCTGGCGGTCACGCCCTTCGGCTTCTTCCAGCAAGCGCGCCTGCAGGCCCGCTAATTGTTTTTTCACCTGCTCGCGATCGCGCTGGGCGGCGCGCAGCGGCTCCAGCCGGCCCACCCAGCGGCTCAGCTGTTCAGCCGCCATGTCGGGCTGAAAATCAGCCATGCCCAGGCGCGCGGCCAGTCTGGCCACATCTTGCGAGAAATATTGCAGTTCGGCGCCCAGCCGCTGGTGTTCAGCCTGACGCTCGCGCAAACGGGCCCATAATTCGTCCGCCTCGGCAAACAGGCCGATGGCCGACTCCACATAGGCGTCGTCCGCATCCTGCGGCAAGCCCGCGCGCGACAAAGCGGCCAGGCGGCGTTCCATCCAGTTTTCATAGGCCGCCTCAGCGCGGCGGCTGGCCTCTTCAAGCGCGGGCAGCAAAGGCTCCAGGCGTTGCAGTTGTTCCGCCAGCGCCTGACGCCGCGCCGTTGCGCCATCTGCCCGCGCCAGCCTGGCCCGGGCCGCCTCGCAAGCCAGCGCCAGGGCGCTTCCCTGGCCTGCGGGTCCGGCGCTTTCGCCCGCCCGCGCGTCTGCCTCTTCCTGCAAGGCCGCCAGCAACCCCTGCAAAAGCGCGTCGTGGCGCTCGTTAAGCAGCGCCCGTTCGCAGCGCGTCGCCTGCAGCCGTTCATCAGCCTGCAATGCGGCGTCGCGGCCCGGCAGCCAGCCTTGCAGGCCAGCAGGCGACATGGCG
>JAAZDZ010000379.1 GCA_012512545.1 Alcaligenaceae bacterium
CACCGACAATGGCCCGGGTTTTGAGCCGCAGGTGGCTGACCGCGTTTTTGAGCCCTATGTGACGACCAAGGCGACAGGAACCGGCCTGGGTCTTGCTATAGTGAAGAAGATTGTGGAAGAGCATGGCGGCAGTATCGACCTTGCCAACCGCCGCGAAGGCGGTGCGCGTGTATCCTTGCTGTTGACACGCTTGGCCGGCAAGGGCGCATCTCTGGACGAAGCCGTTCAGGCAAACGATAATGAGCAAAAATAGTTAGGTGAGGCTTTATGGCCAGAATTCTGGTTGTTGACGACGAAATTGGAATTCGCGAACTCTTGTCCGAAATCCTCTATGACGAAGGTCATACGGTGGAACTCGCGGAAAACGCCGCGCAAGCGCGCGCGGCCCGTCAGAGCTTTCACCCCGATCTTGTCCTGCTGGATATCTGGATGCCTGATACCGATGGCGTCAGTCTGCTGAAGGAATGGGCCGCGCAAGGGTTGTTGAACATGCCAGTTATCATGATGAGCGGGCATGCCACCGTCGATACTGCGGTGGAAGCCACCCGCATCGGGGCCGCCGATTTCCTCGAAAAACCCATTACGCTGCAGAAGCTGCTGAACACGATCGCTACGGCATTGGCCAAGCCTGCCGTGGCGGGCGCGCCCGCATCGGCAGGCAGCGAAGCGCCCCGCGGTGCGCGGGCGCATCAGGCCGCGCCTGCAGCGGCGCCCGCTTCGCACTCCGCAGCTGATGAAACCGATGCATCCGCCGCGGATGAAAACGTCTCTCCCCTCAGTGTGATCTCTCTCGATCAGCCGCTGCGCGAAGCCCGCGATGAATTCGAACGCATTTATTTTGAATATCATCTGGGCCGCGAAAACCACAGCATGACGCGGGTGTCTGAACGCACCGGGCTGGAACGCACCCATTTGTATCGCAAGCTCAAGCAGCTTGGCATCGACGCTTCGCGCCGCCGCAGCCTGGCGGCTTCGTCGTCTTCCTGATTCCTTACGGTGCGGCAGGCCGCCCAGGGCAAAACGTCGGCATTGGCCGACGCTTTGCTTTCAGGGCTTTCATGCGTCGGTGTTGTCGTCGCCTTCCGGGCGCGGCCTGACCGTCGGGCCGCCGGTTGCCGGGTTGTGGCCGATCGAAGCGATTGAAATCCGCGTTTCGCCGCGTGGCCCGCGCGTTGTGGCACCTCGCCAGGCGTGGCCGTAAGCGACTTCCAGGCTGAGCTTGATAGTCCCGTCCATGCCGCGCTGCGATTCGAGCGCATCCAGCAACCGTTGTCGCCATGCGCGGCCAGCCAGGCCGGGACGCCGCTCGGGATTGGGGTTGCCGCCCAGCAGGTGGACGTCTGCAAGCAGCTTGTTGGCGCTGCGGTAGGTCAGCGTAATAATTTCCTGATCCATGACCGGGTCGGAAAAACCCAGCTGGACCAGCATGTCGCCGAAATCGTGCATGTCCACGTAGGGCGGTGTGGCCGTTTCCAGACCGGCTTGCTGCACGGCAGCGCGAAGCTCGGCAAACGAGCCTGGCCCCAGGCTGGAAAACATGGCCAGGGCGCCAGGCTTGAGAACGCGGCGCCACTCTGCCAGCACATCATGGGGCGCCGGGTGCCAGTGCAGGGCCATGTTGGACCACACGAGATCGTGGCTTTCAGGCGGCAGCTGCGTGGCGGCCATGTCGGCTTCGATGAACTCCACCGGCAGCATGGGCTTGTTGCGCAACCTTTGCCAGAGACCCGGCCTGGATTGAAAACGCTGTCTGGCGACGTTCAGCAGGGCGGGGCTGGTGTCAAGACCCGTGTATTCCATATCGGGATAATGCACCCGCAAAGGCTCGATGGCATGGCCCGCGCCACAGCCGACATCCAGCAGCTTGCCCGGTTTGACCCGTATGTAGCCCAGACGGTGCAGCATGCGGGTGGTGATTTCACCATAAAGGAATTGGGCGTCATCCAGGGGCGCGCGCCGGTCGAACTGCTGGCGCACATGCTGGGCGTTGATGGAAAGAAATGACTGTGACATCTGCGTGAACTGACACTGGGCGGGCGCGGAGCCTTTGTGTTTAGATCAGGAGGCTTTGTGACGGGAATTCTTCATTATGGCTTATCTGACGACGCTACGCGAATTTCAGACCCGCCTGCTTTCACTGAGAGACAGTCTGCCAATGGATTGCCTGCTGTGCCGGACGCGGACGCCCGGCGGTTTGTGCCGCCATTGCAGGCACGCCATCTGCGCTTCCATGCTGAAGGCGGATGGCCGTTGCGCGCGGTGTGATGTCTTGCTGGTTCCGGGCGCTGTCCATTGCTCCGACTGCCGCGTTTTAACGCCCGCGCTGGAACGGGTGGTCGCGGCTTTTGATTATGCCTGGCCTGGCGAACTGCTGATTCAGCGCCTCAAGCTGCGCGGGCAGTTTTCCTGCGTGCCGGTGCTGGCGGGCCTGCTGGCGGCGCGCTGCCATGCGTTGCGCGCCCAGGCTGACGCGCCGCCGCTTTGGTGCGGGAACAGCGCATGGGTTACAGCGGTTCCTGCCAGCCGCAGCGCCTTGGCGGCAAGGGGTTACAACCCGGCGGGCGAGGTGGCGCGCGCGCTGGCCCGTCGCCTTGCTCTGGAATGGCGCCCCGACCTGTTGCAGCGCGCCCATGAAAGAGCCGGGCAGAAAGGCTTGAACCGTCAGGCCCGGCGGCGGGCCGTGCAAGGTCTTTATCGGTGCCCGGTGACGGGTGTGGCGGGCAAGGACATCCTGGTGGTGGATGATGTCATGACCACCGGCAGCACTTTGAGCGCCATTGCTGATGTGCTGAAGGACCAGGGGGCTGCAAAAGTCTGGGGAGCGGTTCTGGCGCGCACCCCGCAACGTGACACTGGATGATAGTAGTTACCCGTATACGGTACTAATTGGTTTGACTTGGTACCGTGATTGCTCTTATTCTGGCCTCTCAATCAGTTGGACGAGAGAACAGAATCATGCAGGAAAGCGGGAACCCGGTGCATGCCGGGATAACGGTCGCCGAACTAGTTGTCAGGGCGTTGATGCAACCGGCACAGCATGTGGCCATAACATCGGGAGATGAGCAGCTGACATACGGCCAGCTGCGCGACAAGTGCTGGCAGGTGGTGCGCGCGCTGCAGCAGGCGGGCTTGAGCAAGGGCGATACGGCCGCACTGCTGTTTGGCAACCGCCTGGAGGCCGTCGTGGCCATTCTTGCCGTGCAGTTGCTGGGCTTGAAATATCTTTCATTGCATCCCCTGGCATCGCTGGCAGACCATCGCTTCGTGCTGGAGGATGCGGGGGTCAAAGCTTTGTTCGTGGATAACAGCCGCTACGCGCAGCGGGCGGAGGAGCTGGCATCCAGCGCCGCCATCGTGCTGAGCCTGTACGACACGCCCGACACCCCCGGGCTGATGAGCACCGCCGCGTCCTGCGATACCCGCCCCATGCCGGTGTCGGACAATCCCCAAGAAGTATTCCGGCTTGCCTACACAGGAGGCACGACGGGACGCTCAAAAGGTATACGGCATACCCACCGCACGACGATCACCATGATTATGCAGATGCTGGCCACCTATGAATGGCCTGCGACGCCGCGTTACCTGGTGACTACCCCGATTTCCCATGCGGCGGGCAGCCTGCTGCTGCCAACCTTCCTCAAGGGCGGCACGGTTGTCCTGATGGAAAAATATGACGCCGCAGCTTTCTGCCGCCTGGTGGAACAACACCACATCAATCTGACCTTTATGGTGCCTACCCAGATATACGGTCTGCTGGAATCCCCGGCTGTGAGTCAGCACGATTTGTCGTCGCTTGCTCTGGTGCTGTATGGCGCGGCGCCGATTGCGCCGGTCAAGCTGGCGCAGGCCATTGAAACCATCGGGCCGGTCTTTGGCCAGTTGTATGGCCAGGCGGAAGCCCCCATGACGATTGCCTATTTGTCCCGCAAGGACCACGATCTCGACCGGCCGCATTTGCTGGCTTCGTGTGGACGGCCGATACCCGGCACGCGGCTGGGTCTGTTTGATGACCAGATGCAGCCGGTTCCCGTTGGCGAAGTGGGTGAAATCTGCGTGCGCGGCCCCCTGCTCATGGAAGGCTATCTGAACCGGCCGGAAGAAACGGAAAAAGTCTTCGCGGGCGGCTGGCTGCATACCGGCGACATGGCCCGCATGGATGAAGAAGGTTATCTGTATCTGGTGGACCGCGCCAAAGACATGATTATCTCTGGCGGTTTCAACGTTTACCCCAGCGAGGTCGAAGCCTGCCTGGCACAACATCCACAAGTGGCCATGTGCGCTGTGATCGGGGTGCCCGATGAAAAATGGGGGGAAAAAGTCACCGCCATCGTGGTACCCAAGGAGGGCGAGCCCTGCACCGAGCAGGCGCTGATTGAACACGTCATGCAGCACAAGGGCGCGGTTGACACCCCCAAACAGGTGATTTTCACAGAGGAGTTGCCCCTGACAGCGCTGGGCAAGATAGATAAAAAGACTTTAAGACAGCAGTTCTGGCAAACCGATAATCGTCAGATTTAATGGTCCCGGTGTTTTTTGGTTAACTGAGGGTAGATCGTGAGCTTGAAAGGGAAAGCATATATTGTTGGCGCTTATGAACATCCCACGCGCTTCGCACCGGATAAGTCCGTTACGCAATTGCATGCGGAATGCGCTTTGGGCGCCTTGCGGGATGCGGGTCTGAGTACGCGGGATGTCGATGGCTATTTCTGCGCAGGCGATGCGCCGGGTGGCAGCCCGCTGTCCATGGTGGAATACCTCAATCTGAACCTGAAGTGGGTGGATGGTTCGGAACTGGGCGGGTGTTCCTACATGGTGCTGCTCAGGCATGCCGCTCTGGCCATTGCCCAGGGCAAGTGCTCGGTGGCGCTCATTACCCTGGCGGGGCGCCCCAAAAGCATGGGAATGGCCACAGGAACTGCCGTGCGCAGCCTGGGGCCGGAGCGCCCTGAAACAGCGTGGGATCTTCCCTACAAGCCTGTCATCACCGGCATCTACGGCATGCTGGCGCACCGCCACATGTACGAGTTCGGCACGACCCCTGCTCACCTGGCTGCAGTCAAGGTGGCGGCTTCCACCCACGCCCAGTACAACGAGAACGCCGTGTTGCGCAATGTGGTGACGGTGGACGACGTGTTGGCTTCGCCTATGATTTCCAGCCCTCTGCGCCGCCTGGACTGCTGCGTGATATCGGATGGTGGTGGAGCGCTGGTGGTCACCAGTGCGGAAGTCGCCCGCAAGCTGAACCGCCCGCGGGTCACCATACGGGGTACGGGGGAAACCATCAACACCAGCAACGGTGGATATTTTGATGCCACCAGAACGGGGGCTGCGGTATCAGGCCCGATGGCTTTTGCAGAAGCGGGAGTGGACGTAAAAGACATCAAATACGCCTCTATCTACGACAATTTCACCATCATGGTGCTGATGCAGCTGGAAGATCTAGGCTTCTGCAAGAAAGGGCAGGCCGGGCCTTTTGTCGCGGAGGGCAATCTCATTTCCGGCCAGGGAAGCCTGCCCTTCAATACCGATGGGGGAGGCCTGTGCAACAACCACCCCTCGAACCGGGGTGGCATGACCAAGCTGATCGAGGCGGTGCGCCAACTGCGTGGCGAGGCCCACCCCAGTGTGCAGGTGCCCGATTGTGATCTGGCCATGGCATCCGGGCCAGGCTTGGTGCAGGGCGTGGGCCATGCGCATTCCACCATCATTCTTGAACGAGAGTAGCGGACGATTTATGGCAACCCCCGATTATCAACAAAGCCCTTTTGTTCAAGCCTACCCGGAGACCAGCGAGTTCTGGGCAGCTGCAGCAGAGGGAAAGTTTCTGCTCAAAAGCTGCAAGGCTTGCGCAAAGGCACATTGGTATCCGCGCGTCGTGTGCCCCCTTTGCGGCAGCGACGATACGCACTGGATAGAAACCAGCGGGCGGGGCACGATTTATTCCTACAGCGTGCTGGAACGCGCCGACCCTTCCTATGTGCTGGTTTATGTGCGTCTGGACGACGGCCCCATTCTCATCAGCAACCTGCTGAAAGCACAGCCTGACGCCATTCAAATCGGAGCGGCAGTGCAGGCGCGCCTGATGCCAGTCGAAGATGGCCGCAGCATGCCCTTCTTTGAGCTTGCCGACTGAGCGCCTGGTTCTTACCGGCGGCTTCCAGAAAAGTCGCCGCGATGCGATGGCAGGTCAGGCCCTTTTCAACAGGCCGTGCAGAATGACGTTGTAGAACTCATTGAAGGCGTCCCCGATGGAAAGCCCCTCTTCTTCCAGAAAATTCTGGTCTCTCAACCGGAATGCCGCGCCAATCAAGGCTTCTGATATGGCGCGTGGGTGGTGGGGCGCCAGCACGCCTTCTTCCATGCCCCTGACCATCATTTCCTGCAAACCCCGTATGCGGGCTGTCTGATAGGCGTCGAACACCGCCCGGCCTTCTTCCAGGCTGTCCAGGTCGATCAGGGCGGCCTTGGCCAGGCCAGACGTATTGAGCGCCGAGCGCAGATAGATGGAAATGGCTGCGTCGGCCTTGCTTTCCTTGTGTGCCGCCAACAGGCTTTTTTGCAGATGGTTGTTGAGCACTTGTTCACACACCTTGGTGAAGATTTCTTCTTTGCTGGCAGCGATTTCGTAGAGCCTGCGCCTTGAGCATTTCAGTCGTGCCGCCATTTCTGCAATGGTCAGACCGGAAATACCTTCAGTAATCAGTAACTGGGTGAGCTCTTGGAAGAATTGTTCTTGGCTGCGACGCTTGCTCATTGTGATCAACAGGGTGGGAGAAGGAGAAACCCCCGTATTATGGTCGAAGGCGCGGCAATGCGATAATCCGGCTTTCCCCTTTGCCTGCGCTTTGTCATGTTTCACATCGTCCTGGTTTCACCGGAAATTCCCCCCAATACCGGCAATGTCATCCGTCTGGCAGCAAATACCGGCGCTTTCCTGCACCTGGTGCGGCCCTTGGGTTTTGAACTGGATGACGCCAGGCTGAAGCGCGCAGGGCTGGATTACCACGAATGGGCGCGTATGCAGGTGCATGAGGATCTGCCCGCCGCTCTGGCGGCCACAGGCGCGCCAGTCGAACGCCGCTTTGCCATGACCACTCGTGGCGCCAGGCCGTTTTCGGGGGTGCAATTGCAGCCCGGCGATGC
>JAAZDZ010000380.1 GCA_012512545.1 Alcaligenaceae bacterium
CACAACACCACCTCGCTGGGCATCCACCGGCGCGGTCAAATATTGCGTGATGAACTACGCAATGTGCGCCTACAAGTCGGTGATATTCTGCTGGTGCTGATTCCCGAATCTGAAATGCCTGCCCTGCGTGCCGACAGGAATGTCATTGTGCTGTCTGAGCGCCAGCCCCCAAAAAGCGGCGGATGGCGGGCACCCTTTGCGCTCATCACCATGGCGTTAGTGATAGGGGTTTCTGCCATAGGCTGGGCGCCCATTGCCGTGACCGCCCTGGCCGGCGCGGTCGCAATGACTCTGGCGGGCTGTCTGGATGCCGAAGATATGTACGACGCTATCGACTGGCGCATCATCATCTTGATGGCGGGGCTGTTGCCGCTGGGTGTGGCCATGAGTGAAACGGGCGCGGCTCAATTCCTGGTGGAAAACACTCTGGGCCTGGTGAGCGCCATGGGCCCCTTGGTGGTGCTGGCAGTCTTGTATCTAATGGCGCTGCTACTGACAGAGTTCATGAGCAACGCCGCTGCTGCCGTGCTGCTTACCCCCATAGGTGTTTCAACTGCCGAACTCATGGGTGTGGATGCCACGCCCTTTCTGATCGCGGTAACCTTTGCCGCCTCCACCAGCTTCGCCACTCCGGTGGGCTATCAGACCAATACCATGGTGTACGGCGCGGGCGGTTATCGTTTCAGTGATTTCGTAAAAGTCGGCCTGCCACTGAATCTGATCTTCTGGGTGCTGGGCGTTATCTTCATCCCGGTCTTCTGGCCATTCTAGTAAGCCGCGCTCTTTTGCACGGGCCAGGCTTGAGCCCGTATTAATTCCTTACGACTATGACGCTGTCACAAAAGATTCATTTGCGACACGTACCATGCGGGCACCCTGGATGAATCTTTTTACCGACCCACCCGACATGACCGATTCCGATCTGCCGTATGCGCCACTTACCCCATCTCAACGTGCCGAAGCCGACATGCTAGACAGCTTTGACGAAGAGCTTGAGATGGAGCTGGACGATGACAGGCTGGATGAGCTGCTGCTGGAAGTCCCGCCGCAAGGCCCCGTTCAACAAGGCCGTCTGGACCGGCGTTTCTACTTCAAAGAACTGTTTCGCCTGCAGCGCGAGCTGGTCAAACTCCAAGACTGGGTGCAAGCACATAAGCTAAAAGTCGTTGTTTTGTTTGAAGGCCGCGATGCCGCGGGCAAGGGAGGCGCCATTAAGCGCATCACACAGCGGCTCAACCCCCGTATCTGCCGTGTAGCGGCGCTGCCCGCTCCTAGCGAACGAGAACGCACGCAATGGTATTTTCAGCGTTACGTTTCTCACCTTCCCGCAGGCGGAGAAATGGTGCTGTTCGACCGCAGTTGGTACAACCGCGCGGGCGTCGAGCGCGTGATGGGCTTTTGTACGGAAGATGAGTACGAAGAATTCTTCCGCACTGTTCCCGAATTCGAGAAAATGCTGGTGCGCTCGGGCATCATCCTAGTGAAATACTGGTTCTCCATCACGGATGATGAACAACATATGCGCTTCCTGATGCGTATCCGCGACCCTCTCAAGCAATGGAAGCTCAGCCCCATGGATCTTGAGTCGCGCCGCCGTTGGGAAAGCTACACTCTGGCAAAGGAAATCATGCTGGAGCGCACCCATATTGAAGAAGCGCCCTGGTGGATTGTTGAAGGGGTGGACAAAAAGCGGGCTCGCCTGAACTGCATATCCCATTTGC
>JAAZDZ010000381.1 GCA_012512545.1 Alcaligenaceae bacterium
CCGCCGCCCAATGCGCAAGTTGACGCGCTGCACGATGCGGCCGCCGCCGTCCGCAACCGGCAAATGGTGATGAATGCCATTGCCAATGGGTATTCCTGCGCCAATCAGGATCTCACCCACGCCAACCTGGCCGGGCTGAATCTGAGCGGCATGGATTTCAGCGGCGCCATACTGGCTGGCGCCAACCTGGCGGGGGCGCAATTGCAGGGGGCCGATCTCACCTCAGTCTACGCCGTGGGCGCCCGCTTTGACGCTGCCAACCTGGCGGGCAGCCAGCTCACCGGCGCCAGCCTGGGCGGAGCCAGCTTCAACGGTGCTGTGCTGCGCGGCGCCAACCTCGATGCCAGCGACTGCTCAGCCGCCAATTTTTCGGGTGCCGATCTTTCCAGTGCCAGCCTCAAAGCCGCCTCGCTCATACAAGCCTGGCTGCAAGGCATACGCGCTGAACAGCTCATCGCCAGCCACGCCCGGTTCGACCATGCCAACCTGGACAACGCCCAGTTGCCCGGCGCCTTGCTTGAAGGCGCAGACTTCAGCGGGGCCAGTGCGCAACGCATCAACCTTGAAGCCGCTGTTGCGCCACGTCTCAATATTTCGCAGGCCGATCTGTCTGGCGCCAACCTGGTCAGGGCACAGCTGAATGACAGCCAGACCGGGCCGGGCAGTTCGCTTGAAAAAGCGCGCCTGGATCATGCCATTCTGGAAAACGCCGGTTGGGCCAACGCCAGGCTGAACGAGGCTTCATTCATCGGCGTCCAGGCCCGCAACGCCGATTTTTCCGACTCGGCCCTGACCGCCGCCCGTCTTCACAGAGCCGACCTGCGCGAGTGCTCGTTTGACCGCGCCCTGCTGGAAGGCTCAGACCTTTCCGCCTCCAACCTGATGCAGGCGTCTTTCATACACAGCCGCATGCAGCATTGCAATTTCGACCATAGCAACCTGTATAACGCGACGTTCAAAGACCCGGATATCGCCGGCGCGAGCTTCCGGCAGGCCAACCTTGAACGCACATTGCTGGCTGCGTCTTAACCACCGAAGGCATCTCACCATGGCAATGTCTCCCCAAACCCTTATCGTCAATGATGTGCTCGAAAATGCCGATCTTCAGGGCGCATCGCTGGCGGGTACGGATTTTTCCGGCATCCATTTCCTGAATGTCGATTTCCAGAGCGCCGACCTGTCCAACGTGGATTTTTCCAACGCCCGGTTTGAAAACTGCGACCTCAGCGCCGCGTTGCTGGACGGCGCCCGGTTCGCCATGGCTGCGCTGACCAACGTGAAAATGACGGGGGCGCAGTTACCCCGGGCCGACTTCTCCACCGCCGAACTGCGGGCAGCCGATCTCTCCAACGCCAATCTTCACGAGGCCGATCTCTCCACCAGCCTGTTCGACGCCTGCACGCTGGACAATGCCGATCTGCAAGGGGTGAATCTGCAAAGCGCCCGCATGAGCGCGTGCTCGTTGAACGGCACAGTGCTCAAGGACGCCAACCTCACCCGCTGGATGGTTCTGGAATCCGATCTGTCCGCCGCTGTTTTCAGCGGCTGCAATATGGGCCAGGTCATGCTGATGAACACCAATCTGGCTGGCCAGCGCTTTCCCGATTGCGATCTCAACCAGGCCCTGTTCACCGAGGCCAACCTGCAAGGCGCGGATTTTTCCGGCATGACGCTGTCCCATACCGTATTCGCAAAAGCCGTGCTCAAGGGCGCCAACCTGAGCAAGGTCACAGCCACCCATGCCAATTTCGCCCTGGCCGACCTGACCGCCGCCAGCCTTTCCGACAGCAGCTTCCAGGAATGTGAGTTCGCTCAGGCCACACTTGACCAGGCGGCCGCGCGCGGCAGCACCTGGAGATTCATCAACTTTGCCCATGTGCAGGCCCGCCGCTCAGTCTGGGACAATGCGTTTCTGGAATTCTGTGACCTGTCCCATGGTTCGCTGGACGACGCCAGCCTGCGCAATGCCAGGCTCAGGCTCTGCAACCTGCATCAACTTTCGGAAGAAGGCACGATTTGGGAAGGCACCGCGTTCAAGAGCACGCAGCGCACGGATGCCGTCCGCCAGCAGGCCGAAAACTGGCAGCCACCGGCTTGAAACGCCTGCCGTCCGTTCTTGCGCCAACCGCCACGAGATCACGCCTATGTCAGCCACCCTGCACACCCTGCCCCTGAAACCCGCTCCCACGCCCGCCTGCGCCACCCACAGCCTGTCAACGGCCACCATCACCGGCGTAGCGGGCGAACAGTTTCTGATGGATCACCCGGATTTCCACCAGACCCAGGTGGCCGCCAGCTGCCTGCTGCAACCGGCCCCCGGCGACACCGTGCTCATCACCCACGCTGAGCACGGCGCGCCCTGCTACATTCTGGCCGTCCTGCAACGCCCGCAGCAAGCCGATTCCGGGCGCCTGCGCCTGCCGGGCGGCAACCAGCTGGCGTCCGACAGCCAGGGCGTTCGCCTGCAGGCCGGTTCCATCACCCTGAATGCCGCAGAACGGCTCAACCTGAACAGCGCGGAACACAACGTCAATGCAGTCAGTTCCGAAATGAACGTCAAACACTGGCAGGGCCGGTTCGACACGATTGAATCCCATGCCATCAATGTGCAGTTCACTGCCAAAACGCTGTCCACCCAGGTGGGGCGGCTGATTCAGCGCCTGCTGGAAAGCTTTCGCAAGGTAAAGGGCGTGGATGAAACCCGCGCCGGGCGCATTCGCGTTCATGCCGAAGACCACCACCATATTCAGGCGGGTCATCTCACTCACAACGCAAAAGGCTTTGTGAAGATAGACGGCCAGAAAATCGACCTGGGCTGAGTATCGGGCGCCAGGCCGCCCGATACTCACAACAGCCCCGTTTCTACAGGAGCGCACCCCATGTTCGCAGCCACTCTCCAACCCGCCCAGGCCACCAGCATGCCGGATGTCTGCAAGACCCCGGCCCCGCCAGGCCCGCCGGTGCCTGTGCCCTACGTCAATACCGCGCAGACATCTCTTGCCAACCCCGTTGCCACAAAAGTGCTGATCTGCGGCAGCCCGGCCCTGAACAAGGCTTCGAAAATATCAATCAGCATGGGGGACAACGCAGGCGTGGCCGGCGGGGTGGTGTCGGGTTCCTTCATGGGGGAATGCGAATTCACCACCGCCAGCCCCAAGGTGAAGTTCCAGGGCAAGCCTGCGGTGCGCCAGATGGATTCCGTTAAGTCCAACAAAGGCAACACATTTGGTTCGCTGCTGCAGCCCAGTCAGGTCAAGGTTGACCTGGGGTAATGACGCGCATGCGCAGAGCGGGCGGATTCTGCTGTTCTTGTTTCTCGCTCAGCGGGCGGCCCTCGGCATTCAGCTGAATGTGGTCGCCGGGGTAATACCTGAACAGAGCGCTGCGTAATTCGCCCTTGTAGCGGTAAGTCGCCCTGTAGGGTTTTTCTGTGTAAGTCACGCGCGTAGTGGGCATGCAGCGGGTTTCCACATAAAACTGCTGGTCGGCAATATATTGGCCGGGTTGCAACGCTTCCAGCAAAGGGTCTTCAGGGAACAGCAAATCCATCAGGCCATCGCCCAGAATCCCGCCCACCAGCGACAAGGCAATCGTGACCGGCAGCTTGGCAGGCCAGAAATGCTGAGCCACCATGCCCCCCGCATACGCGCCTGCCACCATGCCAGGCCCCGCCGCCGCCCCGACTGCCACCCCTGAAAGTATGGTGGGATAAAACCATTTCTGACTTTTGTCGCCGTAATTGCGCGTGAACTGATAACCCACCGCGCCGCCCAAGACCCCGCCCAGCAAAGGCTTCCAATGCTTGACAAGCCAGGGCTGGCTTTCGTACTGTGCTTGAGCCCGTTCACGATCGCTCACAATGGTCTGCCAGCATGTTTCGCTGGTTTCCGTGTGTTCGATCCGTTCCTGGGTCACAGTGAGCACCGGCACATGGTTTTCCGGCGTTTTCTGCATCGAGCGCAGCGACAGCGATTCCGCCCCTGAGCACGGTACTGAAAACGCCATCAACAGCCCGGGGAACAACGCCTGGCGCATGCGCCGCGCAAGAGGCCGCGAAGGAGAACCCGCCTCGGAAAACCATGGCTCAAATAAGCTCATATAGCTATAATCCGGTCGAACAGCGTTACATAATGTATTGATATTGCAGTTTATTTTCTAAATCTACTATTTTGCAACCCCCGGGGGCCTATGTCAGCGCGTTTGCCAATGTTGTTCATGCTTGCCTTGCTCCTGGTTATTGCACAGGGGTGTTCCAGCGTGAACTCCGCCCTGGGGGGCAATACGCAAGACGAAGCCAAAGCGGAAGTCAGTTGGGATTATCAACGCAACGGCATTCAAATAGAACTCATCGCTGCAGCCGACCTCAACGCGTATTTCGACCAGCCCCACACCCTGATTCTCGGCGTTTTCCAGCTTGAAGACTCAAAAACCTTCATGCAGCTGGCCAACGATGCCAAAACACTTACCGCCATGCTTGCCAGCGGCCAGGCAAGTACCGATATTCTGCACATGGAACGCTATGTGGTCAGCCCTGGCACGCGCGAAGTGCTCGATATCGACCGCGTTCAGGATGCCCGCTTCATCGGCATTGCCGCCGGTTATTACCGGTTCGACCCGCCAGGCGCCGCGCGGCTGTTTCGCATCCCGCTCAATATCCGCAGCGAAGGGCTGGTCAGCACCTCCCACACGGCGGCGCCCGCCAACCTGGCCCTGCGGCTGTATCTGGGCCGCCAACGCATCCTC
>JAAZDZ010000382.1 GCA_012512545.1 Alcaligenaceae bacterium
GGCCGATGTCGATGGTTTGTTCATCGGCCTGCCCGACGACTACCTGTCGGGCTTGAGCTTTACCGAATACCTGGGCATTTCGCCGCGTCTGACCGATAACAACCGCACGGGCGGTTCGTCCTTCCTGACCCATGCCATTCATGCCGCTCTGGCTCTGGATGCCGGTTTGTGCGATGTGGCGCTGATCGCTTACGGCAGCAACCAGCGCAGCGCATCGGGCAAGCTGGTGAGCTCGCTGCGGCCCTCGCCTTATGAAGGGCCTTACAAGCTGGCGCGTCCGCTGGGCGCCTATGCGCTGGCGGCCTCACGCTACGAGGCCCAGTATGGGCTGCAGAAGGAGCAACTGGGGGCCGTGGCCCTGGCAGCGCGTCAGTGGGCGGCCAAAAACCCCGACGCCTTCATGCGCGACCCCCTCACCATGGACGAATACTTGTCGTCGCGCATGGTGGCTGATCCTTTTTCGGTGCGCGACTGCTGTCTGGTCACGGATGGCGCCGCCGCTGTGGTGATGACGCGGGCAGACCGCGCCCGCGATCTCGCCGCCAGGCCAGCCTATCTGCTGGGAGGCGCCGAGGCGGCCTGGCACAAGGACATCACCAATATGCCCGATCTCACTGTGACGGCCGCTTCGCTCAGCGGGCCGCGCGCCATGAGCCAGGCCGGGGTGAAACCGGCTGATATCGACGTTGTAGAGCTGTACGACGCCTTTACGCTGAACACCATTCTGTTCCTGGAAGACCTCGGGTTCTGCGCCAAAGGCGAAGGGGCGGCTTTTGTGGAAAATGGCCGTATCGCGCCTGGCGGCGAATTGCCGGTCAATACCAATGGCGGCGGCTTGTCTTGCGTGCATCCCGGCATGTATGGCCTGTTCACCATGGTCGAGGCCGCCCAGCAACTGGCAGGCAGTGCGGGTGACCGCCAGATCGCCAACGCCGGGCTGGCGCTGGCGCATGGTAATGGCGGTGAACTATCCAGTCAGGCGACGCTGGTGCTGGGCAGCGCAGACACGCTTTAAAGCCGTCGTTCCAGCGGGCATTGGCAGCTAATCAGCCATGACATTACTGGAGCCAGGCCCGCTGTCCTGTGGGAAAGCGGCCTGCGCGACAGCCTGAAAGTTGCGGATCAGCAGGGTTTCGTCGTTTGGACGCCAGGCCAGGGCAATGGCGATGGAGGCGCTGTGGGGGAAATCGGCAATCGTTTTCCAGGCGACCTTCTGGCCCCCGCTTGATTGGCGGCTGATGGAGGGCACCAGGGCGACGCCCAGGCCCGCTTCCACCAGGCTGATGAGCGTGGCCACTTGCAGGGCTTCCTGTGTAATGCGTGGGGTGAAGCCGTGTGCTTCGCACGCATGCAGGGCAGCCATGCGCAAACCGTGCGCTTCGTGGGCATAGAAAATGAAATCCTGATGGCGCAGGTCGGCCATGCGCACGGAGGCGACGCTGGCCAGCGCATGATTGCGCGGCACGACCAGGATGAGATTTTCAGTCTGCAGGGTCTGCATCTGCAATTGGGTGCGACAGGGCACGGGCGTGCGCAGAATGCCGATATCCTGTGTGCCGTTCTCAAGGGCATCAATGATCTGCACGGATTTGGATTCGCGCAAGATCAGCTGCACACCGGGGTAGCGCTGACGAAAAAGAGGCACGATAACCGGCAGAATACTGTGTGTGGCGGAGCCCACGAAGCCAATGCGCAGCACGCCCCGTTCGCCTTTGGTGGCGGCCCGGGCAGACTGCACGAACTCCCCCGCATGAAACAAGGCGCGTCGGGCATCCTGCAGGGCGGCTTCGCCGCTTTTGGTCAGTCGTACGCCATTCTTGCCGCGATGAAAAAGCTCAACCCCAAGCTCTGCTTCGAGCTTGCGTATGGACACTGACAGGGGCGGCTGCGACATATGAAGCTTTTCCGCCGCTTTACGGAAGTTCAGAGTCTCGGCAAGCACCACAAACTGGCGCAGATGGCGAAAATCCATGGCAGGGCCTATATCAAAAAGGTATCAGGTTCAGTAGTGAAATATTAGATGTATGAATCAACATCGTAAATATGACTTCTTCCGTCGCGTGCGGAAGCCTCTGAATTGAACGGGGCGATGCGTGGTTGCAGTGCGCCCCGTTGGGATACGTGAGGCCCGGGTAAAACTTATTTCTTGTCGCGCTTGGAGGCCATGAAAGCTTCAACCGCTTCGGCGTGCTGAGGCGATTTATGGGCGATGGCCTGGAAGGCCGCGCACATTTCCAGATGGGAATCCAGGCGGGTGAATTGCGATTCGCGCAACAGGCGTTTGGCCATGCGCACGCTTTCCGGCGGGTTGGCAGCAATGCGGCCAGCCAGGCTGCGCGCTTCTTCCATCAGCGATTCAGCCGGCACCACACGCGAAACAATGCCCCACTCAAGGGCTTGCCGGGCGCTGAACATGTCGCCAGTGAGCGCCAGTTCGGCGGCGCGCGCCGGGCCGACCAGGCGCGGCAGGAACCAGGCGCCGCCATCGCCGGGGATGATGCCCAGCTTGACGAAGCTTTCCGCCATTTTGGCGTTTTCGCTGGCAATACGGATATCGCACATGCAGGCCAGGTCGAAGCCCGCGCCAATGGCGTGCCCGTTGACCGCGGCAATGGTGGGAACCTCAAGGTTATGCAGAGCCAATGGCAGGCGCTGGATACCCTCGCGGTATTCGTGGCGCAGGACGGCGCTGGTGAATTCGGGGCGCAGCTGGCGCTCCATTTCGTCGATGCTGCCCCCTGACGAGAAAACCGAACCCTTGGCGGTGATGATGACAACACGGGCAGTGTGTTCGGTCTGGATGCGGTGGAAAGCGGCCAGAAAAGCGTCCACCAGTCCGCTGCCTGTCAGGGCATTGCGGGTGGGCGGGTAGTCCATGGTCAGCGTGACGATGCCCTGCTCGTCCTGTTCAAAATGCAGAATGTCGGTCATTGTGTCCTCGTTTTATCAAATCCTGGGGCAGCATAGGGGCTATGTCTGAATCAGACTAATATTATTTATTTGCTAACTGATATGTTTTTTGTATGGCTGATGGAGCGCGGCGCAAGGCGCTGTTTATCGCCCGGCTGCCAGCGCGGATATGCCGCCCGCCACGCCCATGTCTGATTTGGGCACATCCCGGACGACGACCCTGACATCATCAAGCGACAAGCCAAGGCTGGCGCTGGCGGCTTCGCCCAAGGCGGCAATGAGTGCAGCCTTCAGTTCAATGGTGCGGCCTTCAATCAGATAGACAATGTAGAGCACCTGAGGTGCACCGGCCTGTCCGGCCACGATGACATGGCCGGCATCGTGTTCCTGGAGCAGAATCCGCACGCTGGGCAGGGGAGCATTAAGCGCTTTGACGACGGCTTGCGTCGATTGCTCCAGCAAGGCGCGCTTTTGGGCGGCGGAGTGGCCCGTGTTCACGTGGGCGGTCAGAATGGGCATGCTTGTGTTCCTCTGTATGGGGTTGCAGTCACCTTGGCTGTAATCGGCAATATACGCGAATCCGTATAGAAGGCTCGCGCATTTCGCCGCAGGTACCCTTGTATTGTGGCCGGGGAACCTCTGGTCGGCAGGTCGGGGTTCTTCAAGGCTCTGAGTTTTGATTGGCCTTTTTGCCGCTTATGGAGGATACTGAAGAAGTGTTTGTTTTTTAAGGTTTTTCCCTCAATTGGACACTTCTCTTTCCAGTCATCCCGGCTTTGAAACACGTATGCAGCGCGTAGCAATTCCGGGAGGTGAAGAACTGCTGATCCGGTCGTTGCTCGATCGCCAGCAGTATTACGACCCCACAGGGGCTGCCGAACGGTTGGGCATTTGTTCTGCATCATGGCCATTGTTCGGGCTTGTATGGCCATCAAGCATCTATATGGCGCAAAGGCTGTTGCAGCGTTCCATCGTGCCCGGCGAACGCATTCTGGAAATCGGTTGCGGGCTGGCTTTGCCCACGCTGGTGGGGCGTCGGCAGGGGGCTACCATCACGGCCAGCGACCGGCATCCGCTGACACGCCGCTTTCTGGAATTCAATGCGA
>JAAZDZ010000383.1 GCA_012512545.1 Alcaligenaceae bacterium
CAGGTTGAGATTAGGGCCGTGCAGAACCAGAATGCGCTGCGCCATTATGAAAATCTTATGAAGACAGACCGCCTTTTTACGCCAAAAAGCCCTGTTTGTCCATTAAGTTCGCTCTGCACAGGCGGCCTACAAGTTCGCCAGATAGGCATCGAGATCTGCCGGATCGACCTGCCCCAAGATATCTCGCGCGACTTTGGAGTCGGCATCGAAGATCACTGTGTAAGGCAACCCGCCTTTGCTGTTGCCCAGGTTCTTCATGACCTGCACACCGCCGTGCCCCGCCACCAGCAGCGGGTAGGACACCTGGACTTTCTCCAGGAAGCGATCGACGTTTGCCTGGGAATCGACAGCGATGCCCACGAATGTCATGTCGGTATATTTGTGCGACAGCTCATCGAGATCGGGCATTTCCTTGACGCAAGGCGCGCACCATGTCGCCCAGAAATTCACGACCAGAGGGCGGCCTGCATAAGTGGATAACGGCACAGGCTCGCCTTGCAGGTCGGGAAAGGAACTCGCCAGAAATGTCGCGACCGCATTTTCCTGGGATGCAGCCAGCAAGGGCAAAGGAGCCAGCGCCGCAGCTGCAACCGCCAGCCCATGACGCAGAAAGATTCGCCGTTTCATGATGCCATGCCTTGATGGGTAATGAGGATCACAAACGATGATAGCACCCGGCAGACCGCGCTTCGATGAAACCCGGCCTCCGGCTGCCACTACAATAGGCTTCGGAGGAAAATCATGCACTTGCACATCATTGGCATCTGCGGCACTTTCATGGGTGGCCTGGCGCTTATCGCAAGGGCTGCGGGGCATACCGTCACGGGCTGCGACGCCGGTGTCTACCCCCCCATGAGCACGCAGCTTGAACAACAGGGTATTGAGCTCATCGAAGGCTTTGATGCCGGGCAACTGGCGCTGCGGCCCGACCTTTTCGTGGTGGGAAATGTCGTGAGTCGGGGCAATCCGCTCATGGAAGCCATACTCGACGCGGGTCTGCCTTATGTTTCCGGCCCTCAATGGCTGGGGGAAAACATTCTGCGCGGCCAACATGTACTGGCGGTAGCGGGCACCCATGGAAAAACCACTACTTCGGCCATGCTGGCCCAGATTCTTGAGGCCAACGGCCTGGAGCCCAACTTCCTGATCGGCGGCGTGGCGGAAGATTTCGGCATATCCGCCCGCTACAACCCCGAACGCCCGCACTTCGTCATTGAAGCCGACGAATACGACACCGCCTTCTTCGACAAGCGCTCGAAGTTTGTTCATTACCGGCCCCGCACCGCCATTCTGAACAACCTGGAATACGACCACGCCGATATCTTTCCCGACCTGGCGGCCATTGAAACGCAATTCCACCACCTGGTGCGCATCATCCCCTCGCAGGGCCGCGTCATCCTGCCAGCCGATGACACCAACCTGCTGCGCGTCATCGACCGCGGCTGCTGGACGCCGACCGCTTCTTTCGGGCCCGGAGGCGACTGGCAGGCCGAAGGCGAACCGCAAGCGGGCTGCTTTGACGTACTGCTGAACGGCCAGCGCATGGGCACGGTAGATTGGGCGCATGGCGGCGCCCACAATCAGCGCAACGCCCTGGCCGCCATAGCCGCAGCCCACCACGCTGGTATTGAGCCTGCCCAGGCCATTGCCGCACTCAACGGCTTTCGCGGTGTCAAGCGGCGCATGGAGGTGCGCGGCACGGTGAACGGCATTACCGTGTACGACGATTTCGCCCACCATCCCACCGCCATCGCCACCACCCTGGCGGGGCTGCGCCACCAACAACCGCAGGGCCGCATTCTGGCAGTTGTCGAGCCGCGCTCCAACACCATGAAGCTGGGCGCCATGGCGGCCCGTCTGCCAGGTTCTCTGGAACAGGCGGATCTCGTGTTCTGCTATGGCGAAACCTCCGGCAAGCATGCATTGGGCTGGGATGCCGCCGCCGTGCTCGCCCCCCTGGGCGCGCGCGCCTCCGCATGGCATGACATCGACGCCATGGTGGCAGCCATCGGGGGTGCCGCACAACCCGGCGACCATATTCTGGTCATGAGTAACGGCGGTTTCGGCGGTATACACGAACGCCTTTTACAACGCCTGGCAAACGCGGGAGCCGCAGCGTGATTC
>JAAZDZ010000384.1 GCA_012512545.1 Alcaligenaceae bacterium
CCAGGCTGACTGCCTGCCGCGCAAAATACCAGTGAGCGGCTTCAATGCTGGCCAGGCCCAATAGCAGAACAGGAACCGCCGCCAGCAGGAACTCCACCGCACCCTGGCCGCACTGGCGGGCAGGGTACTCGCCCGCAGCGGGCGCAAGGGAAAGAAGGGTGAAGTGGCAGCGGTGCATGCCCGCCAGTGTGCTGCCCTGGCGCGGCGCTGTCGATTGTGGAGAATGCGTACGTGCTTGTTACGGCGGGTGTATCAATGCAGGGTGCGCGAATTGCTGTCGTCGAGGTTTTCCACGAACAGCCCGGCGCAATCAACGGCATCGAATTCGTAGGGTTTGCCGCAGAAATTGCAGGAAACCGAGACCTTTTCGCGTTCTTCCAGCAGGGATTCGATTTCCTCGTGGCCCAGCATGCGCAGCATGTTGGCGACGCGGGTGCGCGAGCAGGGGCAATACCAGCACAGGGTGCGCGATTCGAGTTCCGCCAGGGTTTCCTGCCAGAACAGGCGGCGGATGAGGGTGTCGATATCGGTTTCGAGCAGTTCCGCCGAAGTGACTGTGGAGGCCAGTTGAGTGATGCGGCTCCAGGATTCGGCCCGGCTGGCGGCGTCAGCGCCCTGCACGGCGCCAGCGCTGCTGTGGCCGTCGTCTGTCATGACGCCGCCGATATCCGGCAGGCGCTGCAACAGCAGCCCGCAAGCCCGCTGACCGTCGGCCGCCAGCCACAGGCGGGTGTCAAGCTGTTCGGAGTTGCGCATATAGGCTTCCAGCACCTGGGCGACGTTGTCGCCTTCCATGGGCACAATGCCCTGGTAGGGGGCCATGTCCGACCCTGGGCCGGGGTCGAGCAGCACCATGAAGCGGCCGCTGCCATTGGCATTCAGCAGCGATTGCAAAGAGCCTTCGGCGGGCACGAGATCGGGATCGCGCAGGTTGACCGTGGCGCGGAAGGTGAGTTCGGATGTGCATTCGACCACGATCAGGGAAACCGGGCCGTCGCCTTGCAGCTGGAGCACGACAGAGCCCTGGAACTTGATGTTGGTGGCCAGCAGCACGGCAGCGGCGGTGAGTTCGCCCAGCAGGCTGCGTATGCATTCGGGGTAAGGCTGATGAGCCAGGCCGGTTTGCCAGGACGACTCAAGGCGCACCGCCTGAATGCGGGCGCTGTTGTCGGCCATGAGGTATTTCTTGAAGGTATCCGTCATGACGGTATTTTAGCAGCGCTTGCGCCGGTCGATCGGCCTGCTGTGGCCGGCCTTGACGTGTGTCAGTGTGCCGGTATCAAAGCGTGTCTTTCGGGGCCGTGCGGGCGCTGGCCAGCATGCTGCGCTGCTGTTCCCTGGCCCGCAATACATGGCGGCGGATCTGGCCGTCGGCCGTTATTGGCAGACGGTCCACGATTTCGATGTGCTGCGGCATCTGCCAGGCAGCCAGACGCTCGCAGACATGGTTCTGCAGGGCGTGCTCGAGTTCGGCCTGGGCAGCGGGGCTGTCGTCTGCCGGGACAATGAAGGCTTTGATGCTGTAGCCGCGCGCCCCTTCCGGCTTGGGAACGACTGCAGCATCGCTGACGCCCGGGTGCTGCCTGAGGCAGTCTTCGATCTCCAGAGGGCTGATGCGATGGTCGCCTGAGCGGAAGACATCATCCACCCGCCCCAGAAACCAGCAATAGCCGTCCTGATCGAAAGAAGCCATGTCGCCGGTGAGAAACCAGCCGTCAAGGTGGCGGGCCTGGGTGAGCGCTTCGTTGCCCCAATAGGAAAGAAACAGGCAAGGGTCGGGGTGACCGTGGATATCGCGTGAGTTCAGAGCCAGCTGGCCTGCCGAGCCGCTGCTGCAGGGCTGCCCCTGGCTGTCGAGCAGAGCCAGGCGGTGGCCTGGCAGGGGCCGTCCTGCGCTGCCGGGCCGCAAAGGCCATTTTTCGTGGCTATGTCCAAGAATGCCGGGGGCTTCGGTGAGCGCGTAG
>JAAZDZ010000385.1 GCA_012512545.1 Alcaligenaceae bacterium
GTCAATGATGTTGACACGGTGTTCCGGGTAGTTGCCAGCCATGCCACTCCAGAATGCGGTCGTGGCAGCAGACGTAATGGTAATGCCGCGTTCCTGCTCTTGTTCCATCCAGTCCATGGTGGCAGAGCCCTCATGGGTTTCACCAAGCTTGTGGTTGATGCCTGTATAGAACAGAATGCGTTCGGTCGTGGTGGTCTTTCCGGCGTCGATGTGGGCGGAAATACCGATATTACGATAGCGCTCGATTGGGGTCTTGCGGGCCATGATGTAATGTCCTATTGATTACCAGCGGAAATGGCTGAATGCCTTGTTGGCCTCGGCCATCTTGTGCGTGTCCTCGCGTTTCTTCATCGCGCCGCCACGGCCTTCGGCTGCGTCCATGAGTTCACCGGCCAGGCGCAGATCCATCGACTTCTCGCCACGCTTCTTGGCTGCTTCACGCAGCCAGCGCATGGCAAGGGCCAGGCGGCGCACAGGGCGCACTTCAACCGGCACTTGATAGTTCGCACCACCTACACGGCGGCTCTTGACTTCAACCATTGGCTTGATGTTGTTGATCGCGGTGTTGAACACCTCGATAGGCTCTTTGCCAGTTTTAGCCTGAATCTGGTCAAAAGCGCCGTACACGATGCGCTCTGCAACGGCCTTCTTGCCAGACAACATGACAACGTTCATGAATTTGGCGAGCTCTACGCTGCCAAACTTGGGATCGGGGAGAATTTCACGCTTGGGAACTTCGCGACGACGAGGCATTTCTTGCTTCCTTGTGACTGTTCAGTTGAACCGCTTTGCGGCCACGGCACCCTATGAATGGAGGTATGCCACTTACATGCGCCGGACATTTTTTCCAACGCTGCACTGAATCGGCCTTGATGGCCAAATATTTAAAAAATCAGGATTTCTTGGGACGCTTGGCACCGTACTTGGAACGGGCCTGTTTACGATCCTTGACACCCTGAAGGTCGAGGGAGCCGCGCACGATGTGGTAACGCACACCGGGCAAGTCCTTCACACGACCGCCGCGCACGAGCACGACCGAGTGTTCCTGCAGGTTGTGGCCTTCGCCACCGATGTAGGAAATGACTTCGTAGCCGTTGGTGAGACGCACTTTGGCGACTTTACGCAGAGCGGAGTTTGGCTTCTTGGGAGTGGTGGTGTACACACGGGTGCAGACACCACGACGCTGAGGGCAGTTCTCGAGCGCGGGGCTCTTGCTGCCTTCGCGTGCGCTTTCGCGCGGCTTACGCGCGAGCTGACTAATGGTTGGCATGACCTTTACGCATCCTGTTGTTTACGTTACGTATCTGATATACACGCAGATGAACGTATTGATGAATACGCCTGCCGGGCCGACCCCACCCTTGCGGTGGAAGGCCAGATTTCGCCAGGCGGTTTACGCAATAACCGCCTTAGCACGTGAACGTAAAAAGAGCGGGTCTTGCATAGCTTGACTTGCAGCCTGTGTGGCAAGCACAAACTTCAAGTAAGCTCGCCATTCTACCACCGCAAATAAATCAAGGTCAACAAGCAGAACCTTCATTGTTGGTGCGGCAGCCTCGCCCGCCGTACCTCTTACTGTTTCAGAAACGGATAATAGGGCGGCGCTTCGCCAATAACGCCCATGTCTACTTCCACCATGCGCAGGCCGCCCAGCGGCAGGATGTCGCCAACGGCGGCCGCCAGCTTGTTCTTGTCGCTGACTTTCACATAGGCCGCCCCTACACAGCGGGCCAGTTGTTCGAAATCCGGCGAATCCAGGTCGCCATACACTCTTCTGCCGCCGAAGCCAGCATCCTGCATATGCTTGATGACGCCATAACCGGAGTCGTTCATGATGATCATCAGAAGATCAATGCCTTCTTGCTGAGCCGTCCAGAGTTCACTCACATTCATCATGAAGCCCGCATCGCCAGACAGCAGGACGGTATCCCGCCCCTTCGCGGCAAACGCCGCTCCGATCGCCAGCGGCAGGCCCTGGCCGATGCCGCCCCCCACAGGATGGGCGGCGGTGCGAGGCGCGTAGACCTCATACAACCGATGTCCCCATGTGGAGTTGGCAACCGTGATGTCACGCACCCACAGGGAATCAGCAGGCGTGACAGAACGCAGTTGTTCAGCGAAATCGCTGTATGGCCCCAATGTCTTTTTGTAGTTTTCCCGCGCCCGCTGCTTCATTTCGGTAAACGCGGCGCGGAAGCCTTCATCGACAGCAGGCCGATTGCCGGGTTCTGCCAGCAACGCCTTAAGGACTTCTCTGCAATCGCCCTGCACAAAGAGATCGCTTGCATAGGTGCGGCCTTCTGCCGCAGGGTCGATATCGATCTGCACTCGCCGCGTCGGCAGCTGAACGGATTGATCCACGGTTTCCTGCCCGCGCAACCGGGAGCCCAGAATGATCATGAGATCAACGTCCTGGTAGAAGTCTTCCACATCTTTGCAGCCGGAGCCGTTCATTGCTCCCAGGTTCATGGGGTGGGATTCTGTCACGATGCCGCGGGCAGCCCAGCTGCTGACCATGCCAAAGCCCATGTCCAGGAACTGCTCAATAAGATCGCCGCAATCGCGGGCGCCGCTGCCCACCCACAGCATGGGCCGCCTGGCGCGGGCGACCCTATCGGCCAATCTGGCCAGCGCTTCGGGCGCGGGCAGCATGGGGCTGGCAGGGCGCAGATCAACCTGCTTAAAGGGCGGTTCCGGGCACAGGGCTTTTTGTACATCAATGGGGATTTCCACACTGACCGGCCCGGCAGGCGCAGCCATGGCTTCCTGGGCCGCCCGGGTCAGAATGCCCCAGGCTTCTTCAGCCGTGTTGACGCGGTATGCCGCTTTGCAGACACTTTCCAGCATGCCCAGTTGATCTTTGACGCCGTGCGTTACGCCCGTGTCGCGCCCCAGATACTTTGCAGGCACCTGGCCGGTGATGTGCAGTACCGGCGTGCCCGAGTAACTTGCCTCCAGCAGCCCGGACACCGCGTTGGCCGCCCCCGGGCCGGTGCTGGATATCAGCACGCCCAGCTTGCCGGAGATCCGCGCAAAAGCATCAGCCATATGGGCGCCGCCCATTTCGCCACGCGTTGTCACCACCTTGATGCCGCCTTCGCGGGCAATGCCATCCATAATGGGGATGTTGTGCACCGAAATAATCGCAAATACGGTATCAACCTCTATCGCCTTCAAAAAACGGGCGACCAAATCTCCTGCGTTCATATGTCCTCTTGACCCTTGGTTTGATATTGTGGGAGCGCGTGCTGACTTGAATGGTCATCATCGCTGCTCCTCTACGATGTGTCTACCTGAAAACTGAAGGAAGCGCTTGAAAGTTTCCTGAGAAACCAATTATGAATTTCACCATCAAGCAATTGAAGGTCTTTGTCGCTGTATTCGAGGCCCGCAGTTTCACGATTGCGGCGAAATCCCTGCACATGACCCAATCGGCCATCAGCAAAGTCTGCCGGGAGCTTGAAGAGCGCGTCAATTGCCAGTTGTTCGATCGTTCCGCCAGGATGCTCGTTCCCTTGGATGGCGCACATGTTCTGTATCGTTCAGCAACCGACATTCTCGCCTCGGTAGAGATAGCGGAAAGGCGGCTGGGCAGCCTGAAATCCATGGAACAAGGCCACCTGAACCTGACGGCGTCGCCTTTGATCATGTACGCTTTGATGACTCCCGCCATACGAAAATTCCACGAAGATTACCCCGGCATCACGCTTGAATTGTTCGAACTGCCAACGGTGGATGGCATAGAACATATTCACAGTGGCGCCGTTGATCTGGGGCTGGTGTCCATTTCAGAACCCCATCCCAAGCTCGACATCCACACCATCTATGAAAGCAAGGTATAGCCATCCGGTTTCTGCCGCAGCATGTATTCCGTGCCAACCTGCCCGCCTGCGCCCGCCCGGTTTTCCACAATGAAAGTCCGGTTCATTGCCTTGCCGAGTTCCGAGGCCACCAGGCGGGTCAGGGTATCCGTGATTCCGCCGGGCGCGAATGCCACCACCATGGAGACATCACGCTCAGGATAATCCGTTGACGCACTGGCGCCTGTCGCCATGCCCAGCGCCAGCGCGACAGCGCAAGAAACTTTCCCGAAAACATTCTGTGTACTCATATTCCCTATCCTCTATGTGGTAACGCGTTGTTATTGCGTTCATTTTTGTTTCTGCTACCACTGTAGGGATTCAGGCCGGACAGCTCAAGCGACTAATTTTCCTGCCTCAAGTCCTGTTTGGAATACGGTTCTGAAAGCAGGAAAAAAAATGCCGGACACCTTGAAAAAGGTGCCCGGCATTTTTCATGCTGCGGCGTTTGCACGCCGCGCATGGGGTGAGGGTTAGTCCTCGGAAGGTTCGGTTCCCGGAACTGCGCCTTCCACGCCTTGGTCTTCCCCGGCATGAGCATCGACTGATTCGGAATCCTGTGTGGATTCTTCAGCAGGGCGATCCTCAAACGGGTTGGCCAGGGCGCGCGCTGCCTGGCGCTCGGCTGCATCCAGGGCTTCCTTGTCGTGGCGGGCCTGGTGATAAGCCATGCCAGTGCCAGCGGGAATCAGGCGGCCCACGATGACGTTTTCCTTCAAGCCTCGCAGGTCGTCGCGCTTGCCCATGATGGCAGCCTCGGTCAGTACGCGAGTGGTTTCCTGGAAGGAAGCCGCTGAGATGAAGGAGTCGGTAGACAGCGAAGCCTTGGTGATGCCCAGCAGGACGTTGTCGTAGGAAGCCGGAATGCCGCCTTCGGCGACAACGCGATCATTCTCGTTGAGCAACTCGGAACGTTCGACCTGTTCACCCGTGATGAAGCTGGTGTCGCCGGCATCGGTGATGTTCACGCGACGCAGCATCTGACGGACGATCACTTCAATGTGCTTGTCGTTGATCTTCACGCCCTGCAGACGGTAGACGTCCTGGACTTCATTCACAATGTAGGAAGCCAGTCGCTCGATGCCCTTGAGGCGGAGAATGTCGTGCGGGTCGGAAGGACCATCGACAATCATTTCGCCCTTGTTCACCACCTGGCCGTCGTGTACCAGAACCTGCTTTTCCTTGGCGATCAGGAACTCGTGGCTGACGCCTTCGAGGTCGGTGATGACCAGGCGCTGCTTGCCCTTGGTGTCCTTGCCGAAGGAAACCGTGCCCGTGACTTCTGCCAGCATGCCGGCATCTTTGGGGGAACGGGCTTCGAAGAGTTCGGCCACTCGCGGCAGACCCCCGGTAATGTCGCGGGTCTTCTGCGATTCCTGCGGGATACGCGCAAGGATTTCGCCCATCTGGACATCCTGGCCATCGCGCACGGTGATCAGCGCGCCCACCGGGAAGGAGATGTTCACCGGGTGATCGGTGCCTGCGATCTTGACTTCTTCGCCTGCATCGTTGATCAGCTTGATCTGCGGACGCATCATGGTCTTGCCGCCACGCGTCTTGGGCGTGATGACCACCAGGGTGGACAAGCCGGTGACTTCGTCCAGCTGCTTGGCCACGGTGACGCCTTCTTCGATGTTCTCGAAGCGGACGCGGCCCTGGTATTCAGACACAATGGGGCGGGTGAGAGGATCCCACGAAGCCAGGCGCTGGCCAGCCTTGATGGTGTCGCCATCGCCTACGGCAATGGTGGCGCCATAAGGGATTTTGTGGCGTTCGCGCTCGCGGCGGCTGTCATCAAAGATGACGATTTCGCCAGAGCGGGAAATGGCTACGCGTTCGCCCTTGGGGTTGGTGACGTAACGCAGGCCGATCTCAAAGCCGACCGTACCGGCGGATTTCGTTTCCACCGAGCTTGCCATGGCTGCGCGCGATGCCGCACCGCCGATGTGGAAGGTACGCATTGTCAGCTGCGTGCCAGGCTCACCGATGGACTGAGCGGCAATAACACCAACCGCTTCGCCCCGGTTGACCATGGAACCGCGGCCCAGATCGCGCCCGTAGCAGTGAGCGCACAGGCCATGACGGGTTTCGCAGGTAAGCGGCGTGCGGATCTTGACTTCGTCGATGCCCAGTTCGTCGATGAGTTCGACGTAGTCTTCGGTCAGCAGCGTACCGGCTTCGATGGCTGTTTCCTGGCTGTCGGGATTGACGACATCCACGGCTGTGACGCGGCCCAGAATGCGGTCGCGCAGCGGCTCAATGACTTCACCGCCTTCCAGTACCGCTTTCATGGAATAACCATGGGAGGTGCCGCAATCGGTTTCCGTAATAACCAGGTCTTGTGTGACGTCCACCAGACGGCGCGTGAGGTAGCCGGAGTTGGCCGTTTTAAGCGCCGTATCCGCCAGACCCTTACGCGCACCGTGAGTCGAGATGAAGTACTGCAGTACGTTCAAGCCTTCACGGAAGTTGGCCGTAATGGGGGTTTCGATAATGGAACCATCAGGCTTGGCCATCAGGCCGCGCATGCCCGCCAACTGACGGATCTGAGCAGCGGAACCCCGGGCGCCGGAGTCGGCCATCATGTAGATGGAGTTGAAGGATTCCTGACGGACTTCTTCACCGAAACGGTTGACCACGGGTTCGGTGGCCAGTTGTTCCATCATGGCCTTGCCAACGCGGTCGCCCGCCTTGCCCCAGATGTCCACCACGTTGTTGTAGCGTTCCTGGGAAGTGACCAGACCGGAGGAATACTGCTTGTCGATTTCCTTGACCTCGCGGGCCGCCTGCGCCAGGATTTCTTCCTTGACGTTGGGCACGACCATATCGCTCATGGCGATGGAAATGCCACCGCGCGTAGCCAGGCTGAAACCCGACTGCATGAGTTTGTCGGCGAAGATCACTGTGGCGCGCAGGCCGCAGCGGCGGAATGACTGGTTGATCAGCCGCGAGATTTCCTTCTTCTTGAGCGGACGGTTGAGTTCTGAAAACGGCAGGCCATGCGGCAGGATTTCCGACAGCAGCGCGCGGCCCACAGTGGTTTCAAAACGGCGCAGCTTGGGCTGCCATTCGCCGCTTTCGTCCTTTTCGTATTCGTTCAGGCGCACGGTGATGCGGCTTTGCAGCTCGACAACGCCGGAATCATAAGCGCGCTGGACTTCGAAGATATCGGAGAAGAAAATGCCTTCGCCCTTGCCGTTGATGCGATCGCGGGAGGCATAGTACAGGCCCAGAACGATGTCCTGGGAAGGTACGATGGACGGTTCGCCGTTAGCCGGGAACAGCACGTTGTTGGAGGCCAGCATCAGGGTGCGGGCTTCCAGCTGGGCTTCCAGCGACAGCGGAACGTGGACGGCCATCTGGTCACCGTCGAAGTCGGCGTTGAACGCCGCGCAGACCAGCGGGTGCAGCTGAATGGCCTTGCCTTCGATCAGCACCGGCTCAAACGCCTGGATGCCAAGGCGGTGCAGCGTCGGCGCACGGTTCAGCATGACGGGGTGTTCGCGAATGACTTCGTCGAGAATATCCCACACCACCGGCTCGTGGCTGTCTACCATCTTCTTGGCCGCCTTGATGGTGGTGGCCAGGCCCATGAGTTCGAGCTTGTTGAAGATGAAGGGCTTGAAGAGTTCCAGCGCCATCAGCTTGGGCAGACCGCACTCGTGCAGCTTGAGCTGCGGGCCCACCACAATGACGGAACGACCGGAGTAGTCAACACGCTTACCCAGCAGGTTCTGACGGAAGCGGCCGCTCTTGCCCTTGATCATGTCGGCCAGCGACTTCAGCTGACGCTTGTTGGCGCCTGTCATGGCCTTGCCGCGACGACCGTTATCCAGCAGGGAATCGACCGATTCCTGCAGCATGCGCTTTTCGTTGCGCAGGATGATGTCAGGCGCCTTGAGTTCGAGCAGGCGCTTGAGACGGTTGTTGCGGTTGATGACGCGACGGTAGAGGTCGTTGAGGTCGGACGTGGCGAACCGGCCGCCATCGAGCGGCACCAGCGGGCGCAGATCGGGAGGCAGAACGGGCAGCACTTCCATAATCATCCAGTCGGGTTTGATGCCCGACTTCTGGAAGCCTTCCAGCACCTTCAGGCGCTTGGAGATCTTTTTAATCTTGGCGTCTGATGAGGTGGCCTTCAGCTCGGCGCGCAGGGTTTCGACTTCGCGGTCGATGTCGATGGTGCGCAGCAGTTCGCGAATGGCTTCCGCGCCCATCAGGGCGTGGAAATCGTCGCCGTATTCTTCCGTCTTGGTGAGGAAGTCGTCGTCCGACATGATCTGGCCGCGCTTGAGCGGCGTCATGCCGGGTTCGATGACGCACCAGGCTTCAAAGTACAGCACGCGTTCGATGTCGCGCAGCGTCATGTCGAGAACCATGCCCAGACGCGACGGCAGGCTCTTGAGGAACCAGATGTGCGCAACGGGGCTGGCCAGCTCGATGTGGGCCATGCGCTCGCGGCGCACCTTGGCCACGGTGACTTCAACGCCGCACTTCTCGCAGATGACGCCACGATGCTTCAGGCGCTTGTACTTGCCGCAAAGACATTCGTAGTCCTTGTTCGGACCGAAGATCTTGGCGCAGAACAGGCCGTCGCGTTCGGGCTTGAACGTGCGGTAGTTGATTGTCTCTGGCTTGCGCACTTCGCCGAATGACCACGAACGGATCTTTTCCGGCGAAGCGATGCCGATGCGGATGGCATCGAACTGTTCGTCTTGCGAGACTTGCTTGAAGAGATCGAGTAGCGCTTTCATTTATTTACGCTCCAGATCCATGTCCAGGGACAGGGATCGAATTTCCTTGACGAGCACGTTGAAGGATTCCGGCATACCGGCATCGATGACGTGATCGCCCTTGACGATGTTTTCGTAGACCTTGGTACGACCGGAAATATCGTCGGACTTGACCGTGAGCATTTCCTGCAAGGTGTACGAAGCACCGTAAGCTTCGAGCGCCCACACTTCCATTTCACCGAAGCGCTGGCCACCGAACTGAGCTTTACCGCCCAGAGGTTGCTGCGTAACAAGCGAGTATGGACCAGTAGACCGCGCATGCATCTTGTCGTCAACAAGGTGATGCAGCTTCAGGTAATACTTGACGCCGACCGTGACCGGGCGCGCGAAAGCCTCGCCGGTGCGGCCGTCATAGACGATCGACTGCCCCGAGGTGTCAAAGCCCGCACGGGTCAGGGCGTCGTTGATGTCGGCCTCTTTGGCACCGTCGAAAAC
>JAAZDZ010000386.1 GCA_012512545.1 Alcaligenaceae bacterium
CGGGGGGCAGGAAATCATCAATACCTGGGTACTGAGCATGGATCTCACTCCTGTGCAGTTCCTGATCATGTCGCAAGTGGTGATTTTCCTGCTGGGCTGGCCTCTGGAATGGACTGAAATCATTGTGATCTTCATGCCCATCTTCCTGCCTCTGGTCAACCATTTCGGCATCGACCCCCTGTTCTTCGGCCTGCTGGTCGCTCTGAACCTGCAAACCGCCTTCCTGTCGCCGCCGGTGGCCATGTCGGCCTTCTACCTGAAGGGCGTATCGCCGCCCCATGTCACGCTGAATCAGATATTCCTGGGCATGATGCCGTTCATGGGAATACAAATTCTGGCCATTGTGCTGATGTATCTGTTCCCCGGCATCGGTCTGTGGCTGCCTGAGGTTCTGTACTAAGCAGGTCATTCCTCAACTGACGGGGCGGTCCAGACCGCCCCGTTTTATTTCTGCCACGCCTTTTCAAACTATGATTCACCCCCGGGGCGCATGCGCTTTGCCCGCGGCTCGCCTGAGCCGCACTCAAGACGCATGAAGAAAGTGTGTGCATACGCCATAAGCTATAGCGAACTGAAGTCGCTGTTCGACCACTGGCGGGCGGAAGGGGTACGAGACATCCGCAGCCACCTGCTGGCCGACCCTGAACGCATCAGCCAATGCTCAAGCCGTATCCGGCTGCTGCGCGTCAATGCCCGCACACTCAGCCTTTATGGCGCGCAAAGCTTTCAAGATCTCGCCAATCAGCTTGAATCCGTCTTTCGCGACGATATGCACGCGGCGCATATCGACGAACTGGAACAGCTGTGGTCGGGTGCGGGCCGCTTCCAGAGTCAGACCGCCAATTACACCCTGGATGGCCGTCGGCTTGATCTGCTGCTCAAAGGCGTGGTGCTACCCGATCACAAACAAAGCTGGGATCGCGTGCTGGTTGTCATAGAAGACATTACAGAGCAGGAATCAGCGCGGCGCCAGCTCGCCGCCAGCGAAGAATACTCGCGCCGCCTCTTTGAGAATGCACCCGTGTCATTATGGGTGGCCGATTATTCCGCCATTCACAAGCTGCTGGCTGAAGTCCGGCAGCGCGGCATTGTCGATTTCCGCACGTTTACCGAAGTCCACCCCGAATTCATCGACCGCTGCCTGGATGAAATCCTGATCCTCGACGTCAACCAGTACACCCTGATGCTGTTTCGCGCCCCCGACAAAACCACCCTGCAGTCCCGGCTGAGAGAGGTCTTCCGCAAAGACATGCAGTACCAGATCCGTGAGCACCTGATCGACTTATGGGAAGGCACCCTGCAGCAGCAAAGGGAAATGACAGGTTACGCGCTTGATGGCCATACGGTGTTCATGCACCTGCAACTGTGGGTCGTCCCCGGGCACGAAGCCCGCTGGGATCAGGTCATGCTGGCATTCACCGACATCACCGCCCGCAAAAAAGCCGAAAATTACCTTGAATACCTCGGCCAGCACGACGTGCTCAGCGGCCTGAAGAATCGCGCCTTTTTCACCGAGGAAGTCGAGCGGCTGCGCCGCAAGGGCAATTACCCCATCACAGCCATTGTCCTGGATCTCAACAACCTCAAGCAGACCAACGATGAGTCCGGCCATGCGGCTGGCGACAGCCTGCTGCGCCGCTGCGGGGAAATCATCTCGCAGGCTGTTGAGAAACCTGCCCACGCCTCGCGCACCGGCGGCGACGAGTTCATTATTCTGATGCCCGGCGCCACCGAACAGGACGGCCTGCGACAGATGGAAGACATCCGAAAACTGATTGACATCAACAACCAGTATTACGCGACTCAACAGTCTTTGAGCCTGTCCATGGGCATGGCCACCTGCGCATCCTCTGAATGGCTGGACGACATGCTGCGCCGTGCCGATATGGCCATGTACGAAGAAAAGCGTGAATATCACGCCAGCGCGCGCTGACGACGACGCAACCAGCACAAAGGCAGGCCCAGCACCAGAACCAGCAACCCCAGCAACGACCCCGAACCTGCATAAGAAACACTGGACCAGAACAGGCCCACGCACATCAGCGCCAGCACCAGCGGCATAATGGGATACAAAGGCACCCGGAAGGGGCGCGGGTGATGAGCGTCGTTCTGGCGCAGGCGGATCAGGGCCAGCGCGGTCAGGAACATGAACAGCCAGAAAACCGGCGATGTATAAGCCACCATCGCCTGCAGGCCGTTTTCTGCAAAAGCGCCAAACAGCACCAGGCCCAGGGTGATAGCCCCCTGCAGCCACAGGGCGCGCACCGGGGTTTCGCGCTGCTCGCTCCAGGCACCCAGTTTTTTAAGTGCCGGCACATCGCGCCCCAGCGATACATACACCCGGCCCCCTGTGAAAATGCAGGCGTTCACCGTGCCCAGCGCGGTGCAACACACCAGCACACTGAGCAACACCGCCGCCCACGGCCCGGCCAGCAAACGCGACATGTCAGCGCCCACGGCTTGCGTGCTGCGCAGCCCTTCCAGGCCAAACACCTGCAAATAAGCCAGATTCACCAACACATACAAAGCCACGATAATGGCCGTGCCGTACAGCAGCACTCTCAGCATATTGCGGCCCACATCGCGGATTTCCCCCGACAAATACGCCGCTTCGTTCCAGCCGCCATAAGTCAGCAGCACAAACACCATGCCCATGCCCAGCATGCCCGCCAGCTCTTTGAAGGAAGGCGCAGCAGGCGCGGCAGCGGCAGCACTGCCCGATGCGGCCAGGCTGCCGTCGCCCAGCATCAGGCCGCCAATCGCCATGGCCACCAGCGCCAGCACCGAACCCACTGTAAGCACCCATTGCACGCGACGGGACTCCATGCTGCCCAATACATTGAGCACAGTGAGAGCCGCCACTACCAGCGCCGCATAGATGGCCGGGCCGTGCGCGCCCAGGGGCATGAGCACCTGGGCATAATCGCCAAAAATAAAGGCGACGGCGGCAATGGCGCCCGTCTGGATGATGGAGCAGCGCGCCCAGGCGAACAGCAGGGCGACATCCGCCCCCCAGGCCCGGCCCAGGAAAGCGTATTCGCCCCCCGCGTCAGGGTAGGCGCTGCCCAGTTCGGCATAGCACAAGGCCCCCACCAGCATGACCAGGCCGCCCGCCACCCACAAACCCATATAGGCGGCGGCGCTGGGCGCATTCATGGCGACCAGAGGCGGGAAACCGAAAATACCGATGCCCACCACCACCCCGACCAGGATGGTGACAGCATCCCATACCGACAAGCCCTTATTAAGCGGTGTGGCATTCGTGTCCGGCACAGCCGTCGCTGAAACTGGCACAGCAGAACCCCCGCTCACTGACATGAACCTCGCCGCAACCCTGCGAACGACCAAGCTTCCGTGAAGAACTCCGACCTGCTGGCCGGAGCTTCTCCGCCACAATACAGGGGTGCCCCCGGCACCGGATTGATATGGCCTCGCTTGACCTCGCCGTGAACGGCGAGGCTTGCGCTTTGGTGCGTGGTCATACTGTTTCCCAACTTTAAGGTATTAGTAAGCTCGGTTATAACGGACGAACGCGACAACTTCAATGCTAAACGCCCTGCTTCAGGATTTTTCACCTGCCGATTTTTCATGGTCCGCCTGCATGGCCTCCATCGCCAGTAGCGCCTCCTGCTCGGTGCGATGAAAGCGCACTTCTTCCCAGCGCGAAAACACGCGCTGCATGCTCTGCTCGACTTCCAGCTTGGCCCCGACAATGTGAATCTGGAGACCTTGCCTGCGCAGTCGGTCAAACAGCCGGGTCAGCACTTCCAGCCCTGTCACATCAATCAGGTTCACGCCCTGCATGAAGATGAAAACACTGCGTAAATCGTCCCGGCCTTCGCAGAAGGCCAGCATCCGGCGCTCAAACGCGGGGGCGATCAGGTAATCGAGCGAGCAGTCCGGCCGCACCGCCAGGCAGGTTTCGCTCAGGGGAGGCAGCTTCCAGATATGGCGGTCGCGCAGGCTGAGATCCGGGTGGCGGCCCAGTTCCACAATGCGCGGCGTCAGCCGCCTGCGCACAAAAATCAGCAGCGACAGCACCAGGCCCGCGCAAATCCCCCAATACATGGAAGGCGCCGCGGCATACGTGACGACAAGCGTCGTAAGCGCCACCAGCAAATCGCGCCGCGATGTCTGCCACAGCCGCTTCCAGGGCTGTAAAGTGAACATGCCCAGCACCGAAGCCACCACAACAGCCGCCAGCACCGCCTTGGGCACCCAGGCCAGCACAGGCAGGCCCACGGCCAGCAGCACCGCCACCACCACAGCGCAGAACACATTGGACCAGCCGGATTGCGCGCCCGCAAACAGATTCAGCGCGGAACGGGAAAAGGAAGTGCTGGTGGGGAATGCGCCGCATAGCGCCGCACTGAGCTTGGCAGCGCCCTGCCCGATCAGGTCTTGATCGCGATTCCAGCGCTCGCCTGACTGAACGCTGTCCAGACGAGCACTGGCCGCAGTTTCCATAAAGCTCACCAGTGCAATCACCATAGCGGGCAGGACGAGTTCCAGAAAATGCTGCAGGCTGAGGCGGCCCGGCAGCCCGAGCGGGGGGAAACCGCCGGGCAGCGCCCCTACCAGCGCCACGCCCCTGGTGTCCCACTCCCACCACCATGCTGCGCCAGCCGTGACCAGCAGCAGCAGGAACACCGCTGGAATGGAGGGCCTGAGTTTTTTGCAGGCCAGGATGAAACCCACCGCAGCCAGGCCCAGCACGGCAGAAGGCGGGTGCCAGACCGGGGCCATGCCGCTGCCCCATCCCAGCGTCAGCAAGGCCGGCAGCTGAGACGTAATGATGAGCAGCGCCGCCGCCTGGGTGAAAGCCATCAGCACAGGCGCGCTGACCAGATCCATCAGCCAGCCTTGACGCAGAAAACCAAGACTGATCTGAAACACACCGCTGAGCAGCGCCAGCCAGCCCGCCAGCACAACCCACTGGGCGCTGCCGGGTTCGGCCAGGCCCGACAAGGCCCCGAACACCAGCAGACAGGTCAAGGCGGTCGGCCCCACTGCCAGCCGGGGCGTCGCGCTGAACAGGCTGGCTACCAGCGGAGGCAGCAAGGTCGCATAAATGCCGGTAACCAGCGGCATGCCCGCCAACCCGGCATACGCCACGCTTTGCGGCAGGGCCATGAGCCCGACTGTCAGACCCGCCAGAAACTCACGTTCAAAACGCTTGAGCGTCAAACGCGGCCAGTTCAGAAAAGGCAGGTAGCGCTGTATCGCCATTGAATAACTATGCAGTTCGTCGGGAAATGCAAGGATTGTCGCATGAGAGCGGCAAGCGCCGCAGCGCGTTCTAAGCCGCCTTGAGCTTGGCGCGTATCCGTGCCACCGCCTGCGAACGCAATTGGGAGATCCGGCCTTCCGTCACACCCATGACGGCTGCAATTTCTTTTTGATTGAGATCGTGTTCAAACTGCAGCGACAGCAGGAGTTTTTCCCGTTCGGGCAAGTCGTCGATGGCCTGCACCACCGCCTTGTGCAGATTATGCGACACCAGCAGATCCAAGGGGTTGCCCTGGTGCTGAGCGATATCTTCGTCATCGACCACCACGCGATCAAGGGTTTCACGCCCTTCATCGGAAGACAGATCTTCGTAGTGAACCAGCTGCACGCCGCTGGCGTCGTCCAGCATGGCGTAGTAATCGGGCAGCGAGACACCGAGCTCTTCGGCGATTTCCTGTTCGGACGCCGCGCGCAGCTCGCGTTGCTGCACCCGCTGCACAGCCGCTTCGATGTCGCGCGCCTTGCTGCGCGCGCCTCGCGAGAGCCAGTCCTGGCTGCGCAGCTCGTCGAGCATGGCGCCGCGTATGCGGGTCGTGGCATAGGTTTCGAACTTGGCATCGCCTTGCGCTTCGTAGCGCCGCACGGCATCGAGC
>JAAZDZ010000387.1 GCA_012512545.1 Alcaligenaceae bacterium
GAAATCAACTGCGAAACCGACTTCGTGGCCAAGAACGAAGACTTCATCAAATTCGTCAACGACCTGGCTCGCCTGGCGACTGAAAAAGCGCCTGCCGACGTCGCTGCACTGAGCGAACTGCCCATGGGCGACGGCACGGTGGAAAGCACCCGTTCCGCCCTTATCGGCAAAATCGGCGAAAACATGTCGGTGCGTCGTTTCGAGCGTTACGAAACCGCTGAAAAGCTGGCCAGCTACGTTCACGGCGGCCGCATTGGCGTGCTGGTGGAATTCTCCGGCGAAGACGAAGTCGGCAAGGATGTCGCCATGCATGTGGCCGCTTCCAGGCCCAAGGCGCTGGATGCCGCAGGTGTGCCCGCTGAAGATATCGAACGCGAGCGTTCCGTGGCGGAACAAAAAGCCGCTGAATCCGGCAAGCCTGCTGAAATCGTCACCAAGATGGTTGAGGGTACGGTGCAGAAGTACCTCAAGGAAGTCACCCTGCTGTCCCAGCCTTTCGTCAAGAACGACAAGCAGAGCGTTGAGCAGATGCTCAAGGAAAACGGCGCCAAGGTCAACCGTTTTGCCCTGTACGTCGTAGGCGAAGGCATCGAAAAGAAAGTCGAGGACTTCGCTGCGGAAGTGGCTGCTGCTGCCGGCAACAACTGATCACGGCCTTGCTTCCATGCCGGCGCGTAAGCGCCGGCGCTTCCGGCCCATGGCCGGTGTTTCTCATTTAAACTTTGCGTTTGTTATTCCGGGGTTTCTTTCATGACGACCAGACCATACAAACGTGTCCTCCTGAAATTGTCGGGTGAGGCCCTGATGGGCGAAGACACGTTCGGTATCAATCGAGCCACCATATTGCGTATGACGGAAGAAATCGTCACCGTCGCAAAAAGCGGAGTCGAACTGGCCATCGTCATCGGGGGAGGCAATATCTTCCGTGGTATTGCTCCCGGAGCGCAGGGCATGGACCGCGCCACGGCGGATTACATGGGCATGATGGCTACCGTCATGAACGCCCTGCCGCTGCAGGACGCACTGAAACACGGCGGGGTTGATGCCCGGGTACAATCAGCCCTGCGTATCGACCAGGTGGTCGAAGCTTATATCCGCCCCAAGACCTTGCGTTATCTGGAAGAGGGCAAGGTGGTCATTTTCGCAGCGGGCACCGGCAACCCCTTCTTCACCACCGACACGGCTGCGGCCCTGCGCGGTGCGGAAATCGGCGCCGAAGTCGTGCTCAAGGCCACCAAGGTCGATGGCATCTACAGCGCCGACCCCAACAAAGACCCCAACGCAACGCTTTACACGCGCATCAGCTTCGACGAAGCCATAGTCCGTCGCCTGGAGGTCATGGATGCCACGGCATTTGCGCTGTGCCGCGACCAAAAGCTGCCCATCAAGGTTTTTTCGATCAACAAACCAGGCGCACTCATGCGAGCCGTTTCGGGTGAAGAAGAAGGCACGCTGGTGCACGTCTGAAGAACAAAGGAATCACAATGAGTCTTTCAGAGGTGAAAAGTTCAGCTGACAGCCGCATGGCGAAGTCCGTCGAATCGCTGCGCATCGGCCTGGCCAAGATACGCACTGGCCGCGCAAGCGCCGGCATCCTGGATCACGTCAGTGTTGAATACTACGGTTCGCCCGTGCCCGTTAACCAGGTGGCCAACGTCACTGTGGTAGACGCACGCACCCTGAATGTCCAGGTGTGGGAAAAGAACATGGCCGCTCCCGTCGAGAAGGCCATTCGTGAATCCGATCTTGGCCTGAACCCGATTTCCATGGGCGAGAGCATCCGCGTTCCCATGCCCGCCCTGACCGAAGACCGCCGCCGCGATCTCACCAAGGTGGTGCGCAGCGAAGGCGAAGACGCCAAAGTGGCTGTCCGCAACCTGCGCCGGGAAGCCAATGATGCGCTCAAAAAGCTGGTAAAAGACAAGGAAATCTCCGAAGACGACGAACGTCGCATGCAGGATGAAGTCCAGAAACTCACCGACAAATACGTTGGCGAAATCGACAAAATCGTCACACAGAAAGAAGCGGAGATCATGACGGTCTGACCGTCGTGGCTCTGCCTGGCCCGATGCATAAAAGCTCCACCCTTGCTGTTCCCGAACACTCCGGGGTGCCGCGCCACCTCGCCATCATCATGGACGGCAACGGGAGGTGGGCCACCCAGCGTTTCCTGCCGCGCAAGGCGGGGCATATGCGCGGCGTTCAGGCTGTGCGCCGCGTAGTCGAAGTCTGCGGCCGCCGCGGCGTGCGCTATCTCACGCTTTTCGCATTCAGTTCCGAAAACTGGCGTCGCCCCCAGGAAGAAGTCTCACTGCTGATGCGCCTGTTCGTACAGACGCTTGAGAAAGAAGTCGGCAAACTCAGTGAACAGGGCGTCAGGCTGCGAGTGGTGGGCGATATCGCCGCATTCGAGCCACGCTTGCAGGAACTCATCCGCAAGGCCGAGGAAGGCACGGCACATAACGATGCCTTGCACCTTACGATTGCCGCGAACTATGGCGGACGCTGGGATATTCTGCAGGCCATGCGGCGTATGGTGGCTGCTGCGCCCGATCTGCTGGCCAACCCGCAGGGCATCAACGAAGAAGCTCTTACGCCCTATCTGTCCATGGCTTTCGCTCCCGAACCCGATCTCTTCATCCGCACCGGCGGCGAACAGCGCATTTCCAACTTCCCGGTCTGGCAGCTCGCCTATACCGAGCTCTACTTCACCGAACGATACTGGCCCGATTTCAACGTGCAGGATATCGATGCCGCATTCGAGTGGTATCGTACGCGGGAACGCCGTTTTGGCCGCACAAGCGCCCAACTGGCTAGCGGCGCCTGAAAAAAATCGTTTCTCTGGAAGGTTCACCATGTTGATACAGCGTGTGCTGACTGCCATTGTCCTGTTGCTGGTGCTCCTTGGCGCACTGATGGCGCCCGGCCCCTGGCCCCTGATTCTGTTATTGCTGGTCATGGCCGGTTGCGCCCTGTGGGAATGGCTGCGCCTGTCGCTGGCGTCTGTCTGGGCGTCCGCTGCGCCCTGGGTCGCTGTATTCATCTCTGTAGTCATGTTCTGGCTGGTCTGGACCTGGATGCCTTCCACGGCGGCGGTGCCCGCCCTTGAGCAACTGGTGCATCCCTGGCTCATGCCGGCGGCGCTGCTGGGCTGGGTCGCGCTGGCCCTGCCACAGGTGCTGCAGGGCAACACCGCTGAAAGGCGCTTTCCGATTGCCATGAGCGTGTTCGGCGCGCTTGCGGTCATTGCGGCATGGGCTGCGCTGGTGCTGTTGTTCGTGGAGTTTGGCGCCTGGTGCCTGGTGTCCATGATGGCGCTGATCTGGTGTGCCGATATTGCCGCGTATTTCACTGGCCGGGCCTTGGGTAAACGCAAGCTGGCGCCCAGGGTCAGCCCCGGCAAGACCTGGGCAGGCGCAGTGGGCGGTGTGCTGGCCGCCGCCATCTGGACAACCGCCACCGCCGCCATACCTGGCAGCTTCGGCGCGATTCTCGCTCAGCAGTGGTCTTTGCCCGTTGTGTTCGTCCTGGCCGCGCTGCTGGCCGCGCTGTCCATTGTGGGAGACCTGTTCGAATCCCTTCTGAAACGGCGGGCGGGGGTCAAGGATTCCAGCAATCTGCTCCCTGGTCATGGGGGCGTTTACGATCGCATTGATGCGCTGCTGCCGGTTGCGCCAGTGGCCATCATGCTGACAGGAATTGTTTTTCAATGAAGCTAGAAAGTGTCTGCGTGCTCGGCTCGACGGGTCC
>JAAZDZ010000388.1 GCA_012512545.1 Alcaligenaceae bacterium
CATCGTAGGCTTTGAGCCCGACGCCATAAAAAGGGGTTTCCCAACATTTATAGCTGGGCATGACGAAAGCCAGCGGCGCCACCAGATGAGAAGCGTTATGCAGCAGCTTCTGCCTTTCGTGCAGGGCTTCGCGCACCAGGGCCACATTGCCCTGGGCCAGATAACGCACCCCGCCATGTACCAGTTTGGTGGCGCGCGAGGACGTGCCCTTGGCGAAGTCGCGGGCTTCCAGCAGCACCACCGACAGCCCGCGCAGCGAAGCGTCCAGCGCCAGCCCCAGGCCGGTGGCGCCGCCCCCGACGATGAGGAGATCTACTTTGTCAATGGCGGCCAGACGCTGCAACAAGGCAGCGCGTTGGGTTTCCAGAGGGGCTGGGGCGAGCGCGGCGCTCGGGCTGGAAATCATGGCGGACCTTATCTACAAAAACCGGAACGCCACTAGTTTACGGTATGCGCCCTTCAAGCCTTGCTACGCAAGGCGGAATCATCGTTAAACTAGTGTCCTGTTTGATTCATCAGCGCATTTTGCACCGCGACCATGGCCTATCTGCTTGCACTCGACCAGGGCACTTCAAGTTCCCGCAGCATCATTTTCAATGAGCGCGGCGAAATCGTGGCGCTTGCACAGCGCGAAATCACCCAGATTTTCCCGCAATCGGGCTGGGTCGAGCACGACCCCATGGAGATCTGGCGCACACAGCTGGAAACCGCGCGCGAAGCCTTGTCAAAAGCGGGGCTGAAAGCGGCCGATATCCGCGCCATCGGCATCACCAACCAACGTGAAACCACAGTGGTCTGGAACCGTCGCACCGGCCAGCCCATCCACAATGCGATTGTCTGGCAGGACCGCCGTTCCGAACCCGCATGCGCCCGTTTACGCGAGCAAGGGCGGGAAACGGATATTCTGCAGCGCACCGGGCTGCGCATTGATGCGTATTTTTCCGGTACCAAACTACAGTGGCTGCTGGATAACGTGGCGGGCGCCCGCGACCTTGCCGAACGCGGGGAACTGGCCTTCGGCACGGTGGACAGCTGGCTGATCTGGCAACTGACTGCCGATCAGCGCCACGTCACCGACATCAGCAACGCGTCGCGCACCATGTTGTTCAATGTTCATGACAGCAACTGGGATGATTCCCTGCTGCAGAGCATGAATATTCCCCCTTCCCTGCTGCCCGAGGTATTGCCCTCGGGCAGCCACTTTGGCGTAACGGCGGCCGATTTGCTGGGCGGCGAAATCCCCATCTGCGGAGTGGCGGGCGACCAGCAAAGCGCGCTGTTCGGCCAAGCCTGCTTTCGCAGCGGCATGGCCAAGAACACCTATGGCACAGGCTGCTTCATGCTGATGCACACTGGCGAAAAATTCAATGTGTCCACCAACGGGCTGGTCACCACCCGCGCGGCGCAGAGCGGCAGCCAGCCGGAATACGCTTTCGAGGGCAGTGTATTCGTGGCGGGCGCCGTGGTTCAGTGGCTGCGCGATGGCCTGAAGGCGTTTCCCAGCAGCAGTGATATCGAAGCGCTGGCGCGCAGCGTGCCGGATTCCGACGGCGTGATGGTGGTGCCCGCCTTTACCGGGCTGGGCGCCCCCTACTGGCAGCCCGACGCGCGCGGCACCATTACTGGCCTGACTCGCGGCAGCACCATTGCGCACATTGCCCGCGCCGCTCTGGACAGCATTGCTTTTCAAAGCGCCGCGCTGCTGCAGGCCATGAGCCGGGACGCGGTAACCGCCGGGGGCCAGGCACTGCGCGAACTGCGCGTCGATGGCGGCGCCTGCGTGAACGATCTGCTCATGCAGTTCCAGGCCGATTTGCTGGGCATTCCGGTATTGCGCCCAGCCATGATAGAAACCACCGCCCTGGGGGCCGCCTATCTGGCGGGCCTGACGGCGGGTGTCTACACTGACCTGAACGAACTTTCCTCGTTATGGAAAGTCGAAAAGACGTTTGAACCGCAATACGACCAGAGTCGCGCCCAGGAACTCATGGCACACTGGGAAAAAGCAGTCCGCCAGGCCAGCACGGCCTGAAACGCGCCAATTGACATAAAGAGTGGGAAGGAACCCGAATGCTGCAAAGAACCATACTGGTGGTCGCCATTTTCCTGGCTATTCTGCTGGCGCTCACTTTTGGCAACGCGCTGCTGTCCCAGGCGTATGTGTGGGTGTCAAGCCTGACCGGCTGGGTCATACATAATTTTTCCGACCTCTACGCAGGCATTCATTATTATCTTTCCACCCATACCACCAAGGTGCTGCTGGCCATCGCCCTTACCGTGCCGGTGAGCTGGTGGGTGTTCCGCACCCGCGAGAAAGAACTCCGCACCCCCGCCAACCACCGCAAGATTGCCATCGTGCTGGCTATCTGCCTGGGCTGGCTGGGGGCGCACCGCTTCTATCTCGGGCAGATCGGCTGGGGCATTGTTTACCTGCTGATCTTCTGGCTCTTCACGCCGCTGGTCATTGTGCTGGGCCTGATAGACGCCATCCGCTATTTCTTCATGACAGATGAGCAATTCAGCATCGTTCGCAGCTGATACCTCTGGCCTGCCCTTGCTGACGCCTGCCCGCTTCACCTTGCTGGATTCAAGCGCGGAAACCGGCGCTGACGCCCGCCACGATGAATCGCTGCTGGAACTCGCAGCCCGGCGCGGCCCGCTGGCCAGCATCTGGCAGACGCAGCGCAGCCTGGTCGTGCCCCGCAGCTACCGGCGCTTCGAGGCGTTTGAACAGGCGCAACAGCATTTCGCTACGCAAGGCTGGCCAGTCACGGTGCGCCAGACCGGCGGCGGCATTGTTCCTCAAGGCCCGGGCATCCTCAATCTGAGTCTGGCCTACCCGGTGCAAGGCCCACCCATGCGGCATTCCGAACCCGGCTATCTGCTGATCTGCCGCATACTGGCCCATGCCTTGTTGAGCATTGGTGTTGAAGCGTTTCCGGCAGCAGTTGCAGGCTCATTCTGCGATGGCCGCTACAACCTCGCAGTCAACCGGCAGGGCATGGCGGTGAAAATCGCGGGCACGGCGCAAAGCTGGCGCCGGGTGCCCGGCAGCGCCGATGAACACATGGGGCTGGTCCATGCCCTGGTCTTGC
>JAAZDZ010000389.1 GCA_012512545.1 Alcaligenaceae bacterium
AGGTGGTCCCACGCCTTCCCATCCCGAACAGGACCGTGAAACGCCTTTGCGCCGATGATAGTGGACGGACGTCTGTGAAAGTAGGTCATCGTCAGGCACTTATCCCTCAAAACCCCATCCGGTAAACTCCGGGTGGGGTTTTGGCTTTGGGGAAACAGAAGTTTCCGTACTGAGAAATTCCCGCGTAAGTGGGTAATACCCTAAGTTTAAATCTAAAAAACAATACCATTAACGGCTATAATAAGACCTGTGTTTCGAAAAAAGCATTATGGTCTCAGAAAATAAAAGCCAATTGGTCAGCGCGCTGGCAAGGGGCATAAGCATACTTCGCTGTTTCACTCCTATGTCGCGAGAACTGAGCGGCCGGGAACTCATGGAACTTACCGGCTTGCCCAAGCCTACACTGTTTCGTCTGCTCGAAACCTTATGCGAGCTGGGCCTGCTTCGCTATTCAGAACGTATTTCAAAGTATCAGCCCGGCATCGCCTTGCTGAACATGGGCGCACCCGTTCTGGCCAGAATGACAATCCGCCAGCTTGCACGCCCCATGATGGAAGACTTGGCGAATCATATTGTTGGCCAGATCCAGCTGTCTGTAGGCGATGGCCCTAATCTGCTTTATGCGGAACTGGTGCAAGGCCGCCAAAGCCAGGTCTTCCGGCCTGAAATCGGCATGCGCATCTCATTGTCGCGCACCGCCTCCGGGCGGGCCTACCTGAGCTCATGGGCAGAACATGAACGCGAAGACTATCTGGAAAGATTGCGAAAACGCGATGGTGAACGTGCCCAATGGCTGGAATCTCGCCTGGCCGAGACAGTCAATGATCTGCAAGAACATGGTTTCTGCCGCAGCCACGGTGATCTTCACCGCGAAATCGTGAGTATCGCTGTGCCCATGAGAAAACCCATAGATGGGGAAAGCTGGGTCTTCGCCGCTTCAGTGCCGGTCTTCAGCGAACAGGGGCGCAGCTTTGAAACCGATCTTGGCCCGCGGCTGATCACTGTGGTTCGCAGTGTCGAGGCCGCTTTGGGGAATATCTCTTATTAAGTTTGCAGAAGCCAGGCCAGAAGACGTGTCGGCTTCAGCAGGGTGCTACACACATATGAAAATGCTTTCTTCGTTGCGAGTGGTGGAAATCAGCGGGTTGGGACCTGGGCCTTTTTGCGCCATGCATCTGGCTGATTTGGGCGCTGATGTCATATCCGTCAGTCGTCCCCAGGAAAAAGATACAAAAAGTATTTTGTATCGCGGCAAACGTTCTGTTGTGGCCGACTTGAAAACAGCGGAAGGCAAGCGTCTGGTTGAAGGCTTGCTGAAGGATGCCGATGTGCTGATTGAAGGCATGCGGCCGGGCGTGATGGAGCGCCTGGGCCTGGGGCCGGAAGACTGTCACAGAATCAACCCGCGGCTGGTGTATGGCCGCATGACAGGTTGGGGGCAGGAAGGGCCTCTTGCGCACGCGGCAGGCCATGACAACAACTATATTTCTGTTTCTGGGGCGCTCTGGCATTCAGGGCAGCCCGATACTCCGCCCCTTACCCCTTTTGCCGCGGTGGGCGATATCGGTGGCGGAGCGATGTATCTGGCAGTGGGCATTCTTTCGGGCGTGCTCAATGCGAGGCAAACCGGCAAAGGCACGGTAATTGATGCCGCGATTGTGGATGGCTCGGCGCATATGCTGAATCTGCTGCTCAAGGCGCAGTCCACTGGGCATGTGAATGATGAGCGCGGCACCAGCATTCATGACAGTTCACCGTTTTATCAAACATACGAATGCGCTGATGGCCAGTACATCACGCTGGGCTCGATCGAACCGCAGTTTTACGCTCTGCTGCTGAATATGCTGGGTCTGGAGCAAGATGACCTGTTCAAAGACAGGCAATGGGATCGCGCAGTCTGGGGTGCGCAGCGGGCGCGTCTGGCCGATATCATTCGCACCAAGAGTCAGGCTGAATGGCAAACGCTGTTTGAGGGTAGCGATGTCTGCTTTGGTGTGGTGCTGAGCCCTTCCGGGGCGGCCCGGCATCCGCACAATCAGGCTAGGGGCGTTTACTTTGAGCGGGACGGCGTATTGCAGGCCAGCCCTGCGCCACGCTTTGATGGCAAAGCCTACACGCCCGGAACGGTAGCCGCTCTGGGCCAGCATACAAAAGAGATTCAGGAAGCACTGGCAAAAGGGGATGCAGGCGCCGTCTGGCTGTCCTGAAACGTGAAGCACAGCAGCTCTGGCCAGTCTGCCCACGGGCCAGAGCGCAAGCCTCGGCTGTTTACATGAAAAAAACCGCAGTAGCCATAGAACTGGCACTGCGGTTTTTTTATAGCGCGGGCAGATGCCGCTTGCGAGGTTGGGACGGCTATCCAGGCAAGCGTGTTCTCAGCGCTGAAGCGCTCAGACGCCCTTCCAGTTGGGTTCCCGTTTCTCGGTGAATGCCAGGGCACCTTCCTTGGCGTCGGCGGAATCGAAAACCGGCGAGATGATTTCGCTCTGACGGGCGAACATTTCGGATGGGGCCCACTCGGGCGAGGACATGACGACCTTCTTGCTGGCTGCCACAGCCAGAGGGCCATTCCTGGAAATGGCTTTAGCCAGTTCCTTGGCGGTGTTCAGGGCTTCGCCGGGAGCGACAAGGCGGTTGATCAAGCCATAGGAATGAGCCGTTTCGGCTTCCAGCATATCGCCGGTGAGAATGCATTCCATGGCGATATGGTAGGGAATCCGGCGGGGCAGGCGCATCACGCCGCCAGCCGCAGCGACCAGGCCGCGCTTGACTTCAGGCAGGCCGAAGCGGGATTGGTTGGAGGCGACGATGAGATCGCAGGCCAGCGCCAGCTCAAAACCGCCAGCCAGCGCATAGCCTTCGATGGCGGCGATCAGCACTTTTCCGGGCTGTTTTTCAGTAATACCGCAGAAACCGCGACCAGGCAGGGACGGGCGTGAGCCGTCGGTGGCAAAACGCTTGAGATCCATGCCTGCGCAGAAGTTGCCGCCCGCGCCGGTAAGGATGCCCACACGCAGGTCGTTATCGGATTCGAGCCGGTCAATGGCCTCGGCCATGAGAGTGGCCAATTCGATATTCGCCGCATTGCGGGCATTGGGGCGGTTGAGGGTCATCGTCATGATGTGGTCCTCAACCTCGACAATCAGAGGGGATTGCTCCATGTTGACTCCTGATTCTGTTGAAAATGAAGGGCGCTGTGGTCAGCGGGGCGCCATTCTCAGGGCACCATCCAGACGGATAGTTTCGCCGTTCAGCATGGGGTTTTCAAGGATGTGCAGGGCCGTCATGGCGAATTCGTTGGCGCTGCCCAGGCGCGGCGGGTTCGGCACCGAAGAGGCCAGCGAGCTTTTGACTTCTGCTGGCAGCTTGGCCAGGATGGGGGTGTCGAACAGGCCGGGTGCAATGGTGCACACGCGGATGTGGCGCGAGGCCAGGTCGCGGGCAGCAACCAGGGTCATGCCAATGATGCCTGCCTTGGCGGAAGCATAAGGAATCTGGCCGATCTGGCCTTCGTAACCTGCAATCGAGGCGGTCAGCACGCATGCACCGCGCTCGCCATCAATGGGTTCGTTGCGGGCCATGCGCACGGCGGCCAGACGCAGGGCGTTGAAGGAGCCGGTCAGGTTGACGCGGACGATGGATTCGTACTTTTCCAGCGAACCGGGCTCGCCGGTTTTTTCAATCAGGCGGACAGGGCCGCCAACGCCGGCGCAATGAACCAGAGCGCGCAGCGGGCCCATGGCTTCGGCCTGGTCGTAGGCGGCATTCATGTGGTCGGTGTTGGTGACATCGCCATGCACGAACTTGAAGCCGTTTTCCTGCGCAACCTTGTTGCCCTGTTCTACGTTCATATCGACGATGACGACCGACACACCTCGCTCAGCAAGCTGCTGCGCAGTTGCCAGGCCCAGGCCCGATGCGCCACCGGTTACAACGGCGGACATATTCTGCAGTTTCATGAAGGTACTCTCAATTTGCGGATTGGTTGAAACAGGCGAATGACGGAACCGGCCATTCGCCAACATGCTGATTAACTAACCTAAATGCGTTCGATGATGGTGGCGTTGGCCATGCCACCCGCTTCGCACATGGACTGCAGGCCGTAGCGCTGCTTGTTGTCTTCCAGTGCATGCAGCATGGTGACCATCAGGCGGGCGCCGGATGCGCCCAGCGGGTGGCCCAGGGCAATCGCGCCTCCGCGCGGGTTCAGGCGGGCGCCATCGGCCTTCATTTCCTTCTGCCAGGCCAGCGGCACCGAAGCGAACGCTTCGTTGATTTCGTAGTGTTCGATCTGTTCCAGGCTCAGGCCGCTTTTCTGCAGGGCGCGGCGGGTGGCGGGGATGGGGGCGGTCAGCATGGCGACCGGATCGTCTCCGCAGACATCGAAGCCTGCGAAACGGGCGCGCGGCTGCAGGCCCAGGCGCTTGATGGCGCGTTCGCTCATGATCAGCAGCGCTGCGGCGCCGTCTGTCATTTGCGAGGAATTACCGGCAGTGACGTTCCAGTTGATGTCGGGGAAGCGCGCTTCGTACTCGGGTGTGAAGAAG
>JAAZDZ010000390.1 GCA_012512545.1 Alcaligenaceae bacterium
ACCCGGAATGCACCATCGACGAACTGATGGAAATCATTCCCGCGCCCGACTTCCCCACCGGCGGCATCATCTATGGCATGTCGGGCGTGCGGGAAGGCTATCGCACCGGCCGTGGCCGGGTGGTGATGCGGGCCACCACGCACTTTGAAGACATTGATCGCGGCAACCGCCAGGCCATCGTGGTGGATTCCCTTCCTTATCAGGTCAATAAAAAGACGCTGCAGGAAAAGATTGCGGAACTCGTCAACGAGAAGCGCATCGAGGGGATTTCCGATATCCGCGATGAGTCCGACAAGGACGGCATGCGGCTGGTCATTGAGCTCAAGCGCGGCGAAGTGCCCGAAGTCATTCTGAACAACCTGTACAAGAATACACAGCTTCAGGATACTTTCGGCATGAACCTGGTGGCTCTGGTCGATGGCCAGCCCCGCTTGCTGAATCTCAAGCAGATGGTCGATTACTTCCTCTCGCATCGCCGGGAAGTCGTAACGCGCCGCACCGTATTCCAGCTGCGCAAGGCCCGCGAACGCGGCCATGTGCTGGAAGGTCTGGCTGTGGCCCTGGCCAATATTGATGACTTCATCGCCATCATCAAGGCGGCTCCCACGCCGCCAGTGGCCCGTCAGGAACTCATGGCGCGCAGTTGGGATTCTTCCCTGGTGCGCGAGATGCTGCAGCGTGCCGACGAAGGCAGCACAGTGGGCGGGCGGGCGGCCTATCGGCCAGATTCCCTGCCTGCGGCCTTTGGTTTGCAGGAAGACGGCCTGTATCGCTTGAGCGATGTGCAGGCGCAGGAAATCCTGAATATGCGCCTGCAGCGCCTGACCGGGCTGGAACAGGACAAGATTGTCGATGAATACCGCGACATCATGGACACCATTGCCGATCTGCTCGATATTCTGGCGCGCCCGGAACGCATTACGCAGATCATCGCCGATGAACTGCAGGCGCTGAAGGCAGAATATTCCATTGGCACCAAAGATACGCGTCGTTCGGAAATCGAATTCAATGCAGCCGAGATCGACACCGAAGATCTCATCACGCCCATGGACATGGTCGTCACGCTTTCGCATACCGGCTATATAAAGCGCCAGCCGCTGTCCGAATACCGCTCCCAGCGTCGTGGCGGGCGCGGCAAGCAGGCCACGGCCATGAAGGAAGACGACTGGGTCGATCAGCTCTTTATTGCTAATACGCACGATTTCCTGCTGTGCTTCTCCGATCGTGGTCGCGTTTATTGGCTGAAGGTATGGGAAGTGCCTTCGGGTTCGCGGAATTCGCGCGGCCGCCCCATCGTCAATATGTTCCCTCTGGTTGACGGCGAAAAAATCACCGTTGTGCTGAACGTCAAGGAATTCAGCGAAGATCACTTCGTGTTCATGGCGACTTCGCGCGGTGTGGTCAAAAAGACTCCGTTGTCCGATTTCTCCAATCCACGCAAGGCGGGCATTATCGCCGTGGCGCTTGATGAAGGCGACTTCCTGATCGGGGCAGATCTTACCGATGGCGAACACGACGTCATGCTGTTTTCCGATGCGGGCAAGGCCGTGCGCTTCGATGAAAACGATGTGCGTCCGATGGGCCGTCCTGCGCGCGGTGTGCGCGGCATGACACTCGAAGAAGGGCAGTCAGTCATTGCCATGCTGGTGGCAGGCGATGAAACGCAAACAGTGCTTACCGCAACTGAAAACGGCTTCGGCAAACGCACGCCCATCACCGAGTACACACGCCATGGCCGTGGCACCAAGGGCATGATCGCTATTCAGACTTCTGCCCGTAATGGCAAGGTCGTGGGTGCTGTGCTGGTTGAGCCCGATGATGAAATCATGCTCATCACCACTGGCGGCGTGCTGGTGCGCACCCGCGTGTCTGAAATTCGCGAAATGGGTCGTGCCACCCAGGGCGTGACGCTTATCAGTGTGGACGATGGCAGTATGTTGTCCGGTGTGCGTCGTGTGGTGGAAAGCGATCTCGACGAAGAGCCCGAAGAAGTGGAGGTGATTTCCGAGCAACCTCACGGCGAGGCGCAAGCCGAAGACGGCAGCGAGTCATCCGACACCGGCGACAGCGCTGGGGAAGAGTTCGGAGACACAGAATGACGCGGCCCTGGAATTTTTCGGCGGGGCCATCGGCCCTGCCGCTGGAAGTGCTTGAGCAGGCCGCCCGCGAAATGACCGACTGGCAGGGCAGCGGCATGTCGGTCATGGAAATGAGCCATCGCGGCAAGCATTTCACCCAGATCCGCGATGAGGCCGTGGCCGATCTGCGCGAACTGCTGGCCGTACCGGAAAATTTTGAAATCCTCTTCATGCAGGGCGGGGCGACAGCCGAGAATGCCATTGTTCCCATGAATCTGATTGGAAGAGGCGATTCGGGCAAGGCCGATTACATTCTGTCGGGTTCGTGGTCGAACAAGTCGTATAAAGAAGCGCAGCGCTATGGCGATATTGCCGTGGCAGCCAGCAGTGGTGACAGCGCAGTGGTGAATGGCGACGAACAGGCTCCCTGGACATGGTTTCCGGCTCCCGATACGTGGAGCGTCAGGCCCGATGCGGCTTACCTGCACGTGTGCAGCAATGAAACCATTGGCGGCGTGGAGTTTTCGCAGTGGCCGGAGATGGCCGCCGTTGGGGCGCCAGATGTACCGCTGGTGGTCGATGCCTCGTCGAACTTCCTGTCGCGCCCGATTGATTTTTCCAAGGTCGGCGTGGTGTATGCCGGCGCGCAGAAAAATGCCGGCCCGGCAGGTGTGACCATCGTACTTGTGCGCAAGGATCTCATCGGCCATGCCTTGCCCATCTGCCCGTCCGCCTTCGATTACGCGAATGTTGCGCAGGCAGGCTCGATGTTCAATACGCCGCCTACATATGCCATTTATATTGCAGGGCTGGTCTTCAAATGGCTCAAGCGCGCTGGCGGCATAGCGGCCATCGAGGCTGAAAACATCCGCAAGGCGGAAGCCCTGTACGGTTTTCTGGATACCTCCGGTTTCTACCGGAGCACTGTACAGGCGTCGGCGCGGTCACGCATGAATGTGCCGTTCTTTCTCAATGACGAAAGCCTTAACGCCGAGTTTCTTGCTCAGGCAGAATCTCGCGGGCTGTTGCAGCTCAAAGGCCACAAAAGCGTGGGCGGCATGCGCGCTTCCATTTATAACGCCGTGCCTGTCGAAGGCGTGCAGGCATTGATCACCTTCTTGCAGGAATTCGAACGACAATATGGATAACACTTTGCTCGCCCGTTTGCAGCCTTTGCGTCAGCGAATTGATGCCATTGACGAGCAACTGCTTGCCTTATTGAATGAGCGCGCTCGCGCAGCGCAGGAAGTGGGCGATATCAAAAAGGAATTCGACGTTGATGGGCCTGTCCTCAAGCCCGAGCGCGAAGCCTCCATCATTCGTGCCTTGCAGGCCCGCAACCCGGGGCCGTTCACACCGGAAGCGGTGGATGCCGTCTGGACGCAGATCATTTCCACATGCCGCGGGCTGGAAAGCGTGCTGAATGTGGCTTATCTGGGGCCGCAGGGTTCGTTTTCGGAACAGGCGGCGTTTGAACACTTTGGTCACGCCATTGAATCCGTGCGTTGTGATTCCTTCGACGAGGTCTTCCGTGCCGTGGAGGCCGGGCAGGCCGATGTCGGCGTGGTGCCGGTGGAAAACTCCACAGAAGGCGCGGTGAACCGCACGCTCGATCTGCTGCTGAATTCGCCACTGAGAATCATCGGCGAGCGTTCCATCAAGATTCATCACAACCTGATGAGCCAGTCCGGCTCGATGGAAGGCGTGACGCGCATTGTTGCGCACCCGCAGGCGCTGGCGCAGTGTCGCGGCTGGCTGATGCGCAACTATCCTTCCATGGCACTGGATGCGGCGCCCAGCAACAGCGAAGCTGCGCGGATGGCCTCGCAGGACGCCACCATCGCCGCCATCGCGGGCGAATACGCCGCCCACGCCTGGGATCTCCAGGTGGTGTCTTCGGGGATTCAGGACGATCCGCAGAACCGCACGCGTTTTCTTGCTGTTGGCAAGATCGAAACCCTGCCCACCGGAGACGACCAGACCAGCATCATTCTGGCGGTTCCCAATCGGGCGGGCGCGGTCTACACCATGCTGGCGCCGCTGGCGGGCAACGGGGTATCCATGACACGCTTCGAGTCGCGCCCGGCGCGCACGGGGCAGTGGGAATACTATTTCTACGTCGATATGCTGGGCCACCGGAACGACCCCAAAGTGGGCAAGGCGCTGAGCGAACTCAAGCAGGAAGTCGCCTTTTTCAAGGAGCTGGGCTCCTACCCTCGACAATAAGAGGGCGGCATGCACGAACGACAACAGCCGGTCGAGGGTGAACCCCGGCCCGTGCTTGCCGTCATAGGCGTCGGGCTCATAGGTGGCTCATTTGCCGCCGCCTTGCGCAAGGCGGGCGTCGTCAGCCGGGTGCTGGGGGTGGGGCGCAATCGAAAATCCCTGCAACACGCCATTGAACTGGGCCTGATTGACGCAGAGGCGTCGCTGGAACAGGCCGCGCGCGAGGCCGACATCATTCTGCTGGCCGTGCCTGTAGGCACTACGCAGTCCGTGCTGGAAACCTTGCGGCCCGGTTTGCGCAATCACACCCTGATCACCGATGCGGGCAGCACCAAGCTCAGCGTAGTACAGGCGGCGCGCATCGCCCTGGGCGACCGCATCGGGCAGTTTGTGCCTGGACACCCGATTGCGGGTGCCGAAAAGACCGGGCCGACAGCCGCCGTGGCCGATCTGTACCAGGGCCGCACAGTGGTGCTGACACCGCTGGATGAAAACACCATGCAGGCCCGGCAGCGGATTACCCGCTTGTGGGAAGCCTGCGGAGCGCGCGTGATTGTGATGGAGCCGGATACGCACGATGTCGTGCTGGCGTCTGTCAGCCATGTGCCCCATTTTCTTTCGTCAGTCTTCATGTGGCAGGTGGCCAGCGCGGAAAACTCCGATCTGCGCATGGAACTGGCGGGTAGTGGTTTTCGCGACTTCACGCGAATCGCGGCGGGCTCTCCCGAAATGTGGCGCGATATCTTTCTGGCCAATCGTTCAGCGATCTTGTCCGAGGTGGGCGAGGTCAGGAAAGCGCTGGATCAGGCCGAACAGGCTTTGCAGGCGGGCGACGCCACGCAACTTCATGATTTCCTGGAACGCGCGGCGCTGGCGCGGCGCTTCTGGGGCAGCAGGAGTGGACT
>JAAZDZ010000391.1 GCA_012512545.1 Alcaligenaceae bacterium
ACGCGAATGTGAGTGTTTGCGCTGCGGGGCCGCTGCCTTGTCTGCCTGGCGGCTGCTTCAGGTTTTCACCACCGCATCACACCAGCCGCGCAGGGCGTTGGAAATACGAATCGCCGGCGCTTGCAGAAAGGTGTCGCGGGAAATGACGGCTTCTTTCACCCGCCCGGCCTGCAGCAGCGCCTGGCGCTGAACGCCGGGCAGGGCGCCGCTGGCCAGCGGCGGTGTCAGCCAGCTGCCGTCGGCGGTTTGCATATACAGGTTGCTGCGGCTGCCTTCACACATATCGCCCGCTTCATTCCAGTACAGCACGTCGAAGATATCAGGGCGGGCCGCCAGCCATTGCTCAGCCTCTTTGTACCAGGGGCGATGGGTGGTTTTGTGCAGCAGCCAGTCGGGCGCCCCGCTCATGCGCGGGCCTTGCACCACCACTTGCAGCGGGGGCAGCGGCGGAGCCAGTGGGGCGGTTTCCAGGCTCAGTCCGCCATCGGCTGAAAGCAGCAGGCGCAGCCGCCACCAGCGCCCGGCATCCAGGTTGGCGGCAGTCTGTTGGATGCGCTGGCGGATTTCCTCTTGCCGCGGGCAGGGGTAGCCCAGTGCCGCGCTGGAACGCTGCAGGCGTTCCAGATGGCCTGCCAGCAGGGGCAGGGTGGCGCCGGGCTCCAGCCGCATGGTTTCAATCAGGCTGGGTGGAGCCGCCGGCGCCGAAGCGCCGGGCTGCCCGGCTGCGGCGGTCTGGTGTGCGGCCGGCGTCATGATCTGGTTTCCTTCATGAATGCATGCAGGGCTGCGCCGGTATGTGATTGCGCGCGTACTTCCATCAGGTGTTCGGGCGCGCCCTGCGCCACGATCTGGCCGCCTTCGCTGCCGCCTTCCGGGCCGAGATCGACAATCCAGTCGGCTTCGGCAATGATGTCCAGATTGTGCTCGATCACCACTACCGTGTTGCCTGCGTCCACCAGCCGGTGCAGCACATGAATGAGCTTTTCCACGTCGGCGATGGACAGGCCCACAGTGGGCTCATCCAGCACGTACAGGGTGTGGGGCAGGCGCGAGGCGCGGCCGCCCCGCGTGATGCCTTCGTCCAGCCGCGCTTTGGCAAGTTCGGTCACCAGCTTGATGCGCTGCGCTTCACCTCCCGACAAAGTGGGCGAGGGCTGGCCCAGAGTCAGATAACCCAGGCCGACATCCTGCATCAATTGCAGGGGCCGCAGAATGCGCGCATGGGCGGCGAAGTAGCCGATGGCGTCGTCCACTTCCATGGCCAGCACATCGCCTGCGGAAAGGTCGCGCCAGGTGACATTCAGCGTATCGCGGTTGAAGCGCTGCCCTTCGCAGGCGTCGCAGGGCACTTTGATGTCCGGGAGAAAGGACATTTCCAGAGTGCGCATGCCCTGGCCTTCGCAGATGGGGCAGCGCCCCTGGCCGGTATTGAACGAAAAGCGCGAAGCCGTCCAGCCGCGCAGCCTGGCGTCGCGGGTACTGGCGAACAATTTGCGCACGTCATCCCAGAAACCCACATAGGTGGCCGGGCAGGAACGGGGCGTTTTGCCGATGGGGGTCTGGTCAACTTCCAGAACGCGTTCAATGGCTTCCCAGCCTGTGATGCGCTGGCAGCCGCTCCAGGCGGGCGCCGCCCGTTCGCTGACAGCGCGGGACAGGTTATCCAGCAGCACTTCGCGCGCCAGGGTGGATTTCCCCGACCCGGATACGCCGGTGACGACGCTGATGCGCCCCACCGGTATGCGGGCAGAGGCATTGCGCAGGTTGTGCAGCCGTGCGCCATGCACTTCGATCAGAGGCGTGTCGGCGGCGATTTCGCGGCGCGGCCTGAGCGGGTGCTGCAGGGGTTCGCGCAGATAGTGGCCAGTGAGGGATTCCGGGTGTTCCATCAACTGCTGCACCGTGCCTTCAGCCACTACGGTGCCGCCCCGCACGCCCGCGCCCGGCCCCATGTCGATCACATGGGAAGCGCGGCGGATGGTGTCTTCATCGTGTTCCACCACCACCAGCGTGTTGCCGTTGCCTTCCAGCAGCGCCAGGGCGTCAAGCAGTATGCGGTTGTCGCGCGGGTGCAGGCCGATGGTGGGCTCGTCCAGCACATAGCACACGCCTTGCAGGTTGGAACCCAGTTGGGCCGCCAGGCGGATGCGCTGGGCTTCGCCGCCCGAAAGCGTGGGCGCGGCGCGATCCAGTGCCAGGTAGCCCAGGCCCACCTTCAGCATGAAATCCAGCCTGCCGCGGATCTCGCTCAGGATGTCGCGGGCGATTTCGCCTTCGCGGCCGCGCAGCACCAGCCCGGTGAAGAAAGAGCACGCCTCGGTGACGGGCAGGCAGGCCAGCCCGGCGATAGAGCGATCACGCCAGCGCACCGCCAGCGATACCGGGTTGAGCCGGGCGCCATGGCAGCTGGGGCAGGCTTCTTCCACGCCTTCGTAGCCTGCATTCCAGCTGTTTTCTTCGCCGGTCTGCGCGGCGTCAAAGCCCGCCAGTTTCTGGCCTGTGCCATAGCAGCTTGTGCACCAGCCGTGTTTGGAGTTGTACGAAAACATGCGCGGGTCGGGCTCGGGAAAACTCAGGCCGCAGCCCGGGCAGGCGCGTTTGGCGGAAAACTGCTGGACGCTGGCCTTGGGCGACACCCCTTGGGCGCGCCGTTCTTCCAGCGTGGCGGCTTCTTCGGTCAGGTCGATCAGAATGCTCAGGGTGCCCTGGCCGTGTTCCAGGGCCTGTGAAACCGCAGCCCTGAGTTCGCGTTCATGACGCGCATCCACGATGAGATCGGCAACCGGCAGTTCTATGGTGTGTTCTTTGTAGCGGTCCAGGCGCGGCCAGGGGCTGACCGCGATGAATTCGCCATCGACCCGCAAATGGCTGTGGCCGCGCGCGCCTGCCCATTTGGCCAGGTCGGTGTAATAGCCTTTGCGGGCTTTCACCAGCGGGGCCAGCACGCCGATATGGCGGCCCGCATACTGCTGCATGATGTGGGCGACGATCTGTTCCGCCTTCTGCGGCTCGACAGGGATGTCGCAGTG
>JAAZDZ010000392.1 GCA_012512545.1 Alcaligenaceae bacterium
GCAGGAAATCAAGCTGGTAACACTGAGCGATGCGCTCGCCCACCAGCCCGGCATCGTCATGCAGGAGTTCTTCGGCGGCAACGACCAGCCGCGCCTGAATATCCGCGGCTCCGGCATTCAGAGCAATCCAGTCAACCGGGGCGTGCTGCTCATGCAGGACGGCCTGCCCCTGAACGAAGCGGACGGCTCGTTCGTGATCGGCTTTCTTGAACCCCGCAATGCTTCGGCCATCAGCGTAAGGCGGGGGGCGAATGCAGGCTCTCCCGCCGCCACCACATTGGGCGGCGAACTGGATTTCCGCTCGCTCACCGGCACTGAAGGCGATATCGCCACCCTGGAAGGCGGCAGCTTCGGACGGCGCAATGTTTATCTGGGCAAGGGTTTCACAGGCGAAAACATAGATGGCCGCGCCGCCTTGAGTTACGAGAAATCTGACGGCTACCGCAACCACTCCTCATCCGAGCGCACTGTTTTTTCCAGTAACTTCGGCTTCCGAAACGGCAGTTTCGAAAACCGCACCTATTTTTCTTATACCGACCTGAAATTTGAAATCCCCAACGTCACGCTACGCGACCGCATGCATGACGACCCCCGCTCCGTATTGGGCGACTACGATGGGATGTTTGATCGCGCCAACAATATCTACCGGCGGGACCCCAACCGCGAATCCACTCAATTCCGGCTGGCCAATCGCAGCCACTGGGGCACTGACACGCTCAACCATACGGTCGGCGTCTATTGGCAGACCATTGACGATACCTTCACTAATCCCCAGGTATCCCACCCCACCAAAGGCCACACCTTTGGCGCCCAATGGCAGCTTGCCGGCCAGATCGACCGTCTGGAATACCGCCTGGCCTTGGACTGGAGCCGCAGCGACATGGATCGCCGCCTTTACGCAGTGAATCCGCAAAACGGCAGTCGCGCATTGAAATTCGGCGATTACGATCTGACAGCGGAAAACCGCAATGCCATGCTGGGCCTCATCTGGCACCTGACGCCGCAATGGCAGTTGGTGGGCGACGTGAAATACACCCAGGCTGTTCGTGACGCCCGCAACACCATGACGGGCCAGAAGCTGGATCAGGACTGGTCCTATGCCAGCCCCAAGCTGGGCATTGTCTGGCAGCCTTCCGATGCCTTGCGCCTCTATGCCAACATCAGCCGCAGCAACGAAGCGCCGACCTACTGGGAAATCGTCAATGGCGAAGTGCCCATGCCGATGAACCCCAATTCCGCCGTTACCAGCCTCAGCAAGCTTGATCTGCAGCGCGCCACCACGCTGGAAATCGGCGGGGCTGGACGCATAGGCTCAGGCAATTACGCCCCCAACTGGGCGCTCAGCCTGTACCGCAGCAATGTGCGCAACGAGCTGATGGCTGTCAGCAATGCGCTGGGCACAGGCAGCGGCACCTTCAACTACAGCGATCGCACCCGCCATCAGGGCGTTGAGCTGGGGTTGAACGGCAGCCTGCCCGGCTGGAGCGAGGGCGCTTTTGACTACCGCCTGGCTTACACATTCAGCGACTTCACGTTCCGTGGCGGCGAATACGAAGGCAACCGCATTGCCGGCGTGCCCCGCCACCTGCTGAGCGCCGAGCTTCTGTACCGCACAGGCGGCCGGCGCTTCGGCCCCAATGTGCGCTGGCTGGCAAGCGACACGCCCACCAACCACCAGAATGTGTCCGGCACGGAACAGGATTCCTACGCGCTGCTGGGCTTCCGCGTCGCCTATGAGCACGACAAGCACTGGAGCGGCTACCTGGTGGCCGACAACCTCACCGACAAGATCTACGCCAGCAGCTATGTGATCCGTCGCACCGCCACGCCCGTCATGCCAACCTTCCTCACAGGCACCGGACGCAGCATCATGGCGGGGCTGAGCTACCGCTACTGATCGTCCACCGGGCTCCCCTGCGACATCAAACGGGAAAGGGCGGCTTTGCCGCCCAAACCCTGGATATAAAGCAGCTTTGCTCCGATAATGGTTCAAACCATTCCACGGAGTCAGACATGAAAATTCAGGCGGCAGTCACCCATGCCCAAGGCGAGGATTTCTCCATTGAAGAAGTCTCGCTGTCAGGCATCCAGAAGAATGAAGTACTGATCAAGATCGTTGCCACTGGCGTTTGCCATACCGATGCCGTAGGGCGCGATCTGGGCGTCTCGCCCTATCCCATCGTGTTGGGCCACGAAGGGGCCGGCATCATTGAAAAGGTGGGAGAAAACGTCACCCGCCTCTCCCCTGGCGACCACGTGGTCATGTCGTTTGCCCACTGCGGCCAATGCGAGAACTGCCTCACGGGGCATCCCACCGTATGTTCGACCTTCAATGAACTGAATTTCGGCGGGCGCATGGATGATCACACCTGCCGCTTGCATCAGGGTGATACCGATATCCACACCTTCTTCGGCCAGTCATCGTTCGGAACCTATGCCATCGCCCATGAACGCAATGTCATCGAGGTCGCCAAAGACATCGACCTGGCTCTGCTCGGCCCCCTGGGTTGCGGCATCCAGACTGGCGCGGGCACGGTGCTTAATCGCCTCAAGCCCGGGGTTGGCACATCCATTGCCGTATACGGCTGCGGCGCAGTCGGCCTGAGCGCCATCATGGCCGCAAAAATTGCCGGATGCCCGCGGATTTTCGCTGTTGATGTGCACGACAACCGCCTGGAACTGGCCCGCGAACTCGGTGCGACCCATGCGTTCAACGGCAAGCACGCCGATGTCGTCAAGGAGATCAAGGCCGCTTCCAATGGCGGAACTCACTATGCGGTCGAAACAACGGGCGTGCCGCCTGTGGTGCGCCAATGCCTGCAAGCGTTGCGGCCGTTGGGCCAGGCGGCGATTGTCGGCGTGACGCCTGAAATGTCCATTGATGTGCATAACGACCTGATGGCCGAAGGCAAGAGCATGGTCGGCGTGATTGAAGGCGATTCCGTGCCTCGGGTATTCATCCCCCAATTGATCGAGTTCTACAAAGCGGGCAAATTCCCCTTCGACAAACTCATCAAATTCTACGAGTTCAGGGACATCAACCAGGCCTTTGAAGATTCCAGATCAGGCGCGACCATCAAACCTGTGCTCAAGCTGGCCTGAATCAGGTATATACAAGGAATATCCATGAAAAACAGCGGCTACCAGAACCTGGATCTTCAGCCCATCGCAGGCCAATGGCGCAAGGGGCGCTCACCCCGCAGCCTGGAAGTGCTCGACCCGTACTCTGGCGATACATTGCTCAACCTTCCCATGGCCAGCCACGCCGATCTCGACGAAGCCTACCAGGCCGCGCGTGACGCCCAGCCGGCATGGGCGTCGCTTGGGCCCACGGCACGCGGCGACATCATGCGCCGCGTCGTCGCCCTGTTCGACAGTCGCAAGGAAGAAATCATTGACTGGCTGATTCGCGAATCCGGCAGCACACGCCTGAAGGCGGAGATCGAATGGGGCTCGGCGCGGGGCATCACACAAGAAGCCGCCAGCCTGCCCGGGCGCATGCATGGGCGCATTCTGCCTTCTGATATTCCAGGCAAGGAAAGCCGCGTCTACCGCAAGCCTCTGGGCGTGGTCGGGGTAATCAGCCCCTGGAACTTCCCCTTGCACCTCAGCGCTCGCTCGGTTGCACCGGCCCTGGCGCTGGGCAATACAGTCGTCATCAAACCCGCCAGCGACACGCCCGTTACCGGTGGCTTGCTGCTGGCACGCCTGTTTGAGGAGGCGGGCCTGCCCGCGGGCGCGCTCAGCGTGGTGGTCGGCGCAGGCTCGGAAATCGGCGATGCCTTCGTCGAGCATCCCATTCCGTCTTTTATCTCGTTCACCGGGTCCACAGAAGTCGGCCGCAACATTGGGCGAATCGCCGCTTCCGGCAGTCATCTCAAGCATGTGGCGATGGAACTCGGCGGCAACAGCCCGTTTGTCGTGCTGGCCGACGCCGATATTGAAACCGCCGTCAGCGCGGCGGTTACTGGAAAGTTCCTGCATCAGGGGCAGATCTGCATGGCGATCAACCGCATCATTGTTGAAGCGCCGCTGGTACAGGAATTTACCCGGCGCTTTGTCGAACGGGTGGGGGCATTACCCTACGGCGACCCCGCCAGGCCGGAAACCGCCATCGGCCCGGTCATCAACCGGCGCCAGCTGGACGGCCTGAAGGAAAAGATCGCCAAAGCCAGGGAAGAAGGCGCAACCGTGCTGCTGGAAGGCGAACCGCAAGGCAATGTGATGCCTCCGCATGTCTTTGGCGATGTCACAGCGGACATGGAAATCGCCAAAGAGGAAATCTTCGGGCCGCTGGTGGGAATTCAATCGGCCCGCGACGCCGCGCACGCTCTGGAACTCGCCAACAACAGCGACTATGGCCTTTCAAGCGCGGTTTTCACCAGCGACATCGCACGCGGAATGCAGTTCGCCCAGGGCCTGCGCGCAGGTATGACCCATATCAATGACATGCCGGTCAACGACGAAGCCAATGCGCCCTTCGGCGGCGAAAAGAACTCCGGCCTGGGCCGCTTCAATGGCGATTGGGCGATTGAGGAATTCACCACCGATCACTGGATTACCGTACAGACCACCCCACGCGGTTATCCTTTTTAGATCAGGCCAGAGGAGCCTGGACAGGGCGGCTCATCCACCGCCAGCCCATGCTCAACCGCATAAACGGCAATCTGCACCCGGCTGTTGAGATTGAGCTTCTTGAGGACATTCTGCACGTGGATTTTGACCGTGCTTTCGGAGACATCCAGTTCACGTGCGATAACCTTGTTGCTGGCCCCCCGGGCCAGCAACTGCGTGACCTGCATTTCGCGGGCGGTGAGTTTGCTGCGCTGGACGTCGGCACCGGCGGGCGCGGCACTCTGAGTGCGGAACTGCTCCACCAGCTTGGCCGTCATGCCCTGATCAATGACGGCTTCTCCCTGGGCGGCCTGCCGGATGCCTTCAACAAGAACATCCGCATCAATGTTCTTCACCAGATACCCCCGCGCACCGCTGCGCAGCGCCTGCGCCAGTTCGTCTCCTTCTTCAGAGACAGTCAGGACGATGACCGCGCAATCGGGAAGATCCTGAGACAGAATCTGCAACACTTCCAGCCCGCTCAGGCCGGGCATGTTGAGGTCGAGCAGAATCACATCGGGCTTGAGTTCGCGGGCGCGTTTCAGCCCTTCTATGCCATCAGCTGCTTCTGCCACGACCAGGAAATCTTCCTGGCGCTTGAGCAACAGCCGCATTCCTGAACGGAACAGCGTGTGATCGTCTATCAATAGGATTCTGATTGTCTGGGTCATGCTGCCAACCTTTCGCTAGCGGGTAACAGCAATGCTACACGAGCCCCTTCGCCGGGGGCGGATTCCAGGCGGATCATGGCATTCATACGGGCCGCGCGCTCACGCATGATGTCCAGGCCAACATGCACCTCGCCGTACGAGGCCACTTCTTCAGGGTTGTAGCCCCTGCCGTCATCCACCACTTCCAGCGCGAAATCCAGACCATTCTCAATGCGCACATGTACATGTGTGGCATCGGCATGTTTTCTTATGTTGGACAAGGCTTCCTGCAGAATGAACAGCACTTGCAGCTGCTGGTCGGGCGCCAGAGGCGCTCCTTGGGCATGCTGGAATTCCAGCACGGTTTCACAGCCGCTATGGCGTCTGAACCGCTCTATGGTTTCTTCCACCGCCATTTTCAGGTCGCCCTGTTCAAGCTTGCTGCGAAAGTTCGTCAGCAATTCACGCACATCCTGATAACCGTCTGTCACGCCCATGCGCAGCAATGGCAGGATTTCCTTGATTTCCGCGTGGTCTTCGCGGCGCACCGCTGATTCCAGCATCTGCAGTTGCAGGTTCAGATAATTCAGCCCTTGTGCCAGGCTGTCGTGCAGCCCCTGGGCCACCAGCCCCCGTTCCTGCACCACTGCCAGCTCGCGCGCCTGCGCATCCAGACGCCGGTTTTCAAGCGCTACGCCAAACAGCTGGCCAAAGGATTCCAATAGTTTGCGGGCCGATTCGGACAGTTCGCGATGCTGATGAAAATGCAGGGAGAAAGAACCCAGAACGGCCTCTCTGGATACCACGCGAAAGACCGCCACGCTGGCAAAGCCTTCCCGGTGACATTGCAATTTGGGCGCCGCATGCTGGCGACGCATATCGCGGATGACAAACACCTTGTCACCCAGAGTCGCCTCGCCGCAATAGCAGTCGCTCACATGCATGCAGTGTTCAGAATCGGTCAGGTCGCGCGACAGGCCGATGGACGCCACCAGACTGAGGCGCTGATGGTCGGCATCCAGAGTGCGGAGGCTGGCGCCATCTGCCTCGAACTGCTGCATCACGCGCTGCAGGAAGCCATCGCACAGTGCCTCGATATCGTTGGGCTGGTTGAGAAACGCCGCCATATCGAACAAGGCGGTGATTTCCAGGTTCTGCTTGGCCAGCTGATGAGTCTTTTCCTCCACCCTTTGTTCCAGATCGCTGTAAAGACTTTGCAGTTCGTCCGCCATGCGGTTGTATCCGGTGGCCAGGGCGCCGAATTCATCTCGTGTTTCCACTGGCAGGCGCATGGTGAATTCATGCGATTCCATGCGTTGCAAGCCATCGCGCAGGCGCAATACCGGCGCGATAATCCATAAATACAGCAGGTAGATCATGGTGAGCGTGCCCATGACCGCCAGCATGGCCAGGCCGCCCTGCGCCAGGCGCAAGGCAGCCGTTTTCCCCGCGTTATCGCTTTCTATCATGGTGACCAGAAAATTCGCCCGGTTGACGAGTTCCGGCAGGCTGCGCAGGTATTCGCTGTTATCACCGCTTTGCAACGCGTATTCAACCGCTGGCTTGGCAGTTTCAAGCCAATACCGTGTGACATCGGCCAGTTGCGCGCGAATGGCCGGATCATTCGGCAAAAACAGGGGGCGCTGAGCATTGCCCTTGATCAGCAGAGCCACGGTTTCGTCCAGTGCAGTCTGTTGCTCCAGCACCCTGTCTTCACGCCCGCCCCGGTCAACCAGCAATTCCACAGCAATACGGTTGGCGCGCATACGCAGGCTGCCCGTATCGTTGATGGCCGCCCCCGCGCCTTCCAGGCGCCAAGACAGCCAGAGCGTTGTCCCGATCATGCCGAGCACGACCACCAGAGCCACCAGTGAGCTGACCACAATACGGGTGGACAGGCGGTGCCTCATTTCGGGCAGGTCATCTGGCGACGGCGCTTGTATTGAATCCATGGCAACACAATATGGCCCACAGGGGCGTTGATCACACGATTACCCCATTGTTGCCGATCCCCGTTCCCGGTTCCTTGATCTGCAACCACTCCCTCAGGCATGCATGCGCTCCTGGGTCGTACACAGTATGGGGATGAATGCGTCCTCATCCGGCGAATAGGTTCTCAGGCTGCCCACGACCAGATCAAAATACCAGCCATGCAGGCTGAGCGCGCCTTCTTCCAGCCTGGCCCGAACACAATCCATGCGTTTGAGGTTCTGCAGAGAGATCAGGATGCAAGCCTGTTCACAGGCACGGTAGCGTTCTTCGCAGCTGGCATGAGGCAATTGCCGCAGCACCCTTTTTCGCGCAGGTTCCGCGATCGACATCCAGCTGCTGACCAGATCCTTCGGACGGCCTTCGCATGCCCTGCCATCCATCAGCGCCTTGATGCCGCCGCACTGAGAATGCCCCAGCACAATGATGGTTTCGACCTTGAGATCTTCGACGGCGAACTGGATGGCGGCCAGTACGCCCTGAGGACCGATGGCATCATTCACCGGCGGCACCAGATTGGCAATGTTGCGTATGGTGAAAATATCTCCCGGGTCGCAACCCATCAACACGGCGGGATCAACCCGCGAATCGCCGCAGCCGATCACCAGGGTGCTGGGCTGCTGACCGCTGCACAGGTTGCGGTACAGCTCGGGAGCATCTTCAAAATAATGCCGCTGAAAACGGCTGAAACCATCGATCAGATTTTCGATCTTCTTCATGGCTTCATCCCCCTGTCTGCGACATCAGGCGCACAATGCGCCGGGGTGCTGAATTGAACTCATGACGCTCGGGCTTGGCCGCGATACCGGCCAATATATGTTGCGTCAACGTATCGTCGTCGGCCCCCTGGCGCATCAAGCTGCCGAGCGGCACCTGATGTTCATGTCCCAGGCACAGGTACAGCGTGCCGTCTGCCGTCAGGCGCACACGATTGCAGCTGGCGCAGAAGTGGCGCGACATGGGCGTGATCACCCCCAATGCAGGCACGCCGCCTGCCGACCAGTAACGGGCTGGCCCGCCATCGCCGGTATCCAGGGCAGGCACCAGGCCAAAGCGCGCAGCGATCTTCTCACCCAGGAGGGAAAGATTCGCTGGTTGAAAATTTTGCGCGGCGCCACCCATGGGCATGGTTTCGATCAGGCGAAGAATGAAGCCATGCGCCAAGGTATAGCCCAGCAGCCGGACCATCTCCGCTTCGGGCGTATCGGCGTGCACCACGCAATTGAGCTTGATGGGTGAGAACCCCACGCGCCCGGCTTCTTCCAGCCCGGCCAGCACATCGCGCAGGCAGTCGCGCCCGGTAATCTGCCTGAACCGCGCGGCATCCAGGGAATCCAGACTCACATTGAGCCGCCCCACGCCCGCCGCTTTCAGGGCGGCGGCATGGCGCGCCAGCATCGTGCCGTTGGTTGAAAGCGATAAATCCTGGATGCCCGGAATATTGGTAATGCGGCCCGCCAGTTCGGCCAGCCCCCGGCGTGTCAGCGGCTCACCGCCCGTCAGCCGCACTTTTCTGACCCCCAATCGGGCGAACAGACTGATCAAGCGCGCCATCTCGTCGTGGCTCAGCCAGTTGGCAGGTTCTTCAAAACCCTTGAAATCTTTGGGAATGCAGTAGTTGCACCGGAGATCGCAACGGTCGGTAACCGATACGCGCAAGTAGACAATGTGGCGTCCAAAGCCATCTATCAGCGCAGAAGGAAGGGGCGGCTTCATAGATGCACCTCTTCGGCCATGACCCGTTCCTGATTCATGCCAACATCCAGATCAATGCCTTCTATGCGGGCGCCTGCCAGCAGAATCTTGATGTACTGGCGCCAGGCGGTATCCCGGCCCATGGCTTGCAGAACATCGGCAATGTCCTGCGCCACAGCTTCATAGGGCTGCAGCCGCCCCGCCACCGCATGCGTCACCCTGACAATATGCAGGCCATGCCGGCTGTGAACCAGCTTGGGATGCACCGTACCGGCCTGCACTGCGAAGATCGCCCGTTCAAATTCAGGAACCATGCTTCCCATGGTTACCTGCCCCAGGCTGCCGTCCAGCGCTGCCGAAGGACAGTTGGAATACTGGCGCGCAAGCCTGCCGAAATCCGCTGGTGTCTGCAGCGCCTGCTTAAGAACATCTTCCGCCAGCAGACGCAGGGCGGGCAGATCAACCTGAGGCGTGACCTGAAACAGAATATGCTCCGCCTGCACACAGCCCCCCGCAGTAAACCGCCCGGGATTGGCGTCATAGAAACGGCGGCAGGCTGCATCATCAGGCTGCGGGCTGGGCGCCTGCGTTGCCAGCAGCGCTGATACGGCCTCCTCTTCGTTGCGGGTGTCCATTCCCAGACGCTGTGCTTCGTCCAGCAGCACCCGCCGCAGAATGCGCGTCATCACTGCGTTGTGCAAAGGCGCATCGCTGTCCTGGTGCCAGGGAAGCTCGTTTTCGACTTCGGCATCGCTCAGTTCGACGCCATTGATGCTGATGGACATGATGTTCTCCTGGTCATGCAAGAATAGGGATGGCCTGATTAACGGGGGCGCACCAGTTGCCACGCCCGGCCCAGATACGTCACGGCTGCAAAGCCGCTCCAGACATGCACCAGACGCGTAAACGGGAAGATGACGAACACGCTCATGCCCATGAACAGATGCGCTTTGAACAGCCAGGGCGCGTCAGCCAGGAACTGGGCGGCGCCAGAGCGGAAAGTCACGATGTGCTGCGCCCACTGCATCAGTTCGCCCATCAGCGCGCCATCGGTATGACTTGCCGACACCCATATGGTTGAAAGGCCCAGCAGCAGTGTCGCCAGCAGCCACCACAGCAACAGCATGTCGCCCTTGCGGGTCGTGGCAATGATGCGCGGGTCGGACAAACGGCGCTGCAGAAGAATCAGCAGCCCGATCAGGCATAAAGCCCCCATCACGCCACCGGCCACCATGGCCACAACCTGCTTGGTGCCTTGGGAAATACCCAGCATGTGCCAGACAGCAGCAGGGGTAAGCAGGCCGACAAAATGACCAAAGAACAGCCCCAGTATGCCGATGTGAAAACAGATGCTGCCGATACGCAGCTGGCCACTGCGCAGCAATTGGGAACTGTCTGTTTTCCACGTATATTGCTCGCGCTCGAAACGCAGCAGGCTGCCCGCGAAGAATATAGTCAGTGCGATATAGGGATAAATGCCGAACAGAAATTGGTTGAATCCGCTCATGATGGTTTCTCCAGAACTCAACGAGGCACGCCGCCAGGGTAAAAGCGCAGGGGTTGGGTATCGCCCATGCGAGGCTTGAGCAAGGGTTCGACGCCATCCGCCCCGACACCGAAGATTTCCATTGCTTCGTCCATGTCACGCACGGGCGGCGGCAGTTGTTCGCGGGGCGTGACAGTCGCCTGACCCCGGATGACGGCAAACGCGGCGGCATAGGGGGTATCTGCCTGGGCCAGCCTTGAACCAATGGCGGCCAGAACATGAATGGCGTCATCCAGAAGCGCTTGCGCTCTATCCGCTTCCACCAGGCTGAGGAATTCCAGAAACAGCGGAACATGATCGGGCAGCTCGGACACCGAAGGCTCGAAACCCTGGTCCCGATACGTCTGCAGTAAATCGACCATGGCCTGACCGCGATCCCGGCTTTCACCATGCACATGCTCGAACAGGTGCAAGGAATGCGAAGGGTTGCGGTCGAAGGTGGCGACATAGATTTCCTGCGCCTCAATCAAAGTGTGTGTTTCCAGGTGAGCCAGCAGGGGTTCAAGCTGCTGGTACTGCGCCGGATAATCGCCCAGCGCCAGGCGTATCTCGGGCAGCGCCTCCAGCAGGTCGTCCTGGGGATAACACAGCAAGGTGGAAAGTATGCGGTAAATCATGTGTTTTCCTCCTGCCGAGGCCGCACCGTCGGCCCATCCCGACGTGATTTCGGCATATCCATGAAAATGGCGCTGCCCTGCGGCTTGCGCCCGAAGAGCGTGCCGTCCGACACCCCGCCCGAGCAGCCGTTACCAAAAGTGAAACCGCAACTGCCTTTCTCATTGAAAGCGTCTTCGACTTCTTCTTTATGGCTGGAAGGCACCACAAAGCGATCTTCGTAATCGGCGATGGCCATGATGCGGTACATGTCCTGCACCGTGGCTTCATCCAGGCCAACCGCCTTCAGCGATTCCAGATCCCGTTCGCCATGAACAGTTTCCTGCCGCTTGTAAGCGCGCATGGCCAGCAGGCGTTCCAGTGCCCGCACCACCGGCGCTTCTTTTCCGGCAGTCAGCAGATTGGCCAGATAACGCACGGGTATCCGCAGGCTGGAAACATCGGGAATGATGGAATGCCTGCCGACTGTCTTGTGCGGCATACGCCCGGTTTCGGCGGCCGACTGGATGGGCGACAGCGGCGGCACATACCAGACCATAGGCAAGGTGCGGTATTCAGGATGCAGCGGAAAGGCGACCTTCCATTCGCAGGCCATCTTGTAAACAGGTGACTGGCGGGCGGCTTCCAGCCAGGATTCGGGAATGCCCTGCTCGCGCGCCGCCGCAATCACTGCGGGATCGTGGGGGTCAAGAAACAGGTCAAGCTGAGCTTGATAGAGATCCTGTTCGTCGGCTGTCGAAGCTGCCGCCTCAATCTGGTCGGCGTCATACAGCATGACGCCCAGATAACGGATACGCCCCACGCAGGTTTCAGAACACACAGTGGGCTGGCCTGATTCGATGCGCGGATAGCAGAAGGTGCATTTCTCCGCCTTGCCGCTGCTCCAGTTGTAGTAGATCTTCTTGTAGGGACAGCCGGAAATGCACATGCGCCAGCCACGGCATTTGTCCTGATCCACCAGCACAATGCCATCATCCTCGCGCTTGTAGATTGAGCCCGACGGACAACTGGCCACACAGGTGGGGTTCAGGCAGTGCTCGCACAAGCGCGGCAGATACATCATGAAGGTGTTTTCAAAGGTGGAATACATCTCCTTCTGCACGCCTTCAAACAGCGCATCGCGGCTGCGGGAACTGAATTCACCCCCGAGGTCGTCCTCCCAGTTCGGCCCCCACTCGATTTTCTCCATCTTCTGGCCCGTCAGCACGGATACGGGCCGCGCAGTGGGCGGTGTTTCCGACAGAGGTGCAAAACGCAGGCGTTCGTAGTCGAAGGTGAACGGCTCGTAGTAGTCGTCAATCTGCGGCAGGTTCGGATTGGCGAACAAGTTGGCCAGAACGCGCAGTTTGCCGCCCTGGCGCGGCACCAGCCTGCCTGCCGCATTGCGTTGCCAGCCCCCCTTCCACTTGGCCTGATTCTCCCATTCCTTGGGATAGCCAATGCCTGGTTTTGTTTCTACATTGTTGAACCATGCATATTCAACGCCATCACGGCTGGTCCAGACGTTCTTGCAGGTGACCGAACAAGTATGACAGCCGATGCACTTGTCCAGGTTCAGCAC
>JAAZDZ010000393.1 GCA_012512545.1 Alcaligenaceae bacterium
AGAGATCGCCCATCACGTTGCCGGCGTACTCTTCCGACGTTTCGACGTCTACCGACATCATGGGTTCGAGCAGCACGGGGCTGGCCTTGCGCATGCCGTCCTTGAATGCCATGGAGGCAGCCATACGGAAAGCATTTTCGTTGGAGTCAACGTCGTGGTACGAACCGAAGAACAGCGTGACCTTGACATCGACCACCGGGTAACCGGCCACCACGCCTGCAGGCAGGGTGTCCTGAATGCCTTTATCGACCGCGGGAATGTATTCGCGGGGCACCACACCACCCTTGATGGCATCAACGAATTCGTAGCCGCCACCGGGTTCGAGGGGCTCAAGCTTGAGCACCACGTGACCGTACTGACCACGACCGCCCGACTGCTTGACGAACTTGCCTTCGATTTCTTCGCAGGTCTTGCGGATGGTTTCGCGGTAAGCAACCTGGGGCTTGCCCACGTTGGCTTCAACGCCGAATTCGCGGCGCATGCGGTCGATCAGGACTTCAAGGTGCAGCTCGCCCATGCCGGAAATAATGGTCTGGCCGGATTCTTCGTCGGACGACACGCGGAAGGAGGGATCTTCCTGTGCCAGACGCGACAGCGCCACACCCATTTTTTCCTGGTCGGGCTTGGACTTGGGTTCCACAGCCTGCGAAATCACGGGCTCGGGGAATTCCATTTTTTCCAGCAGGATATGCTGACCGACGTCGCACAGGGTTTCACCGGTGGTGACATCTTTCAGACCCACCACGGCGGCGATGTCGCCTGCCAGAACTTCCTTGATTTCGGCGCGGTTGTTGGCGTGCATCTGCAGGATGCGGCCAACGCGTTCCTTCTTGCTCTTGATCGGGTTGTAGACCGTTTCGCCTGCATGCAGAACGCCGGAATAAACACGCACGAAGGTGAGCTGACCAACGAAGGGGTCGGACATCAGCTTGAATGCCAGGGCCGAGAACTTGGCGCTGTCATCGGCCGGCAGGCTGATGACAGCGCCGTCGTCGTCGGTGCCTTCAACCGGGGGAATGTCAACCGGGGAAGGCATGTAGTCAAGGACAGCATCCAGCATGCGCTGAACGCCTTTGTTCTTGAACGCGGTGCCGCACAGCATGGGCTGAATTTCGCCGGCGATGGTGCGCTGACGCAGACCCTTGTTGATCTCTTCTTCGGACAGTTCGCCTGATTCCAGGTATTTGTCCATGAGTTCTTCATTGGCCTCGGCAGCGCTTTCCACCAGCTTTTCACGCCATTCTGCAGCCTGATCGGCCAGTTCGGCGGGAATGTCGGCGTATTCGAACTTGATGCCGTAGTTGGCGTCTTCCCAGTAGATGGCCTTCATCTTGATGAGATCGACCACGCCCTTGAAGTCTTCTTCAGCGCCGATCGGGATAACGACAGGCACAGGATTGGCTTTCAGACGCAGCTTGAGCTGGTCGTAGACCTTGAAGAAGTTGGCGCCGGTGCGGTCCATCTTGTTGATGAACGCCAGACGCGGCACTTTGTACTTGTTGGCTTGGCGCCATACCGTTTCCGACTGGGGCTGCACGCCACCCACGGCGCAGTAC
>JAAZDZ010000394.1 GCA_012512545.1 Alcaligenaceae bacterium
CAATGATGACCAGGACGATCAACCAGTGCCAAATGCTGAATGTGCCCATATCGTTCTCCGTCAGGCAGCAGGTGCCGCCCGTTTTTGCCAGGGGCGGGGGCCCCCGAGTATATGAAAATGCAGGTGACCGACTTCCTGTCCACCTTCCCGGCCAGTGTTCGCTACAAGACGGAAACCGCCTTCATGGCCGGGTGTGCAACCGTTTTCAAAAGCCAGTTTCTGCGCCAATACCACCATTCTACCTAACCAGGGGGCATCTTCGTCTTTGACGTGCGCCAATGAGCAGACGTGTTTTTTCGGGATGACCAGCAAATGGACGGGCGCCGCTGGATTGATGTCGTGAAAGACCACGCAATCGTCGTCTTCGTGAACTTTTTTCGCAGGGAGTTCGCCAGAGGCAATCTTGCAGAAGATACAGTTGTCGCTCATTGAATTCAGGAATGTTTCAGATTTCAGGGGTTGGGGCGGCTGGCTTTCTCAGCCAGGCCGGATACGCCTTCGCGCCGCGCCAATTCGTCCAGCACCTGTTCGGGCCTGACTCCATAATAGGCCAGCGCAACCATGCTGTGAAACCATAAGTCGGCGGTTTCGGAAATGATGCGCTCGGGGTTTTCGTCCTTGGCCGCCATGACCAGTTCTGTGGCTTCCTCACCCACCTTCTTCAGAAAGGCGTCGGGGCCGCGCTGGTACAGCCTGCTGACGTAGGAATCTGGCAGAGCCGTGCCGTCGCGGGACGGCAGGCGGGTTTCCAGCGTATCGGCCAGACGGCTCAGTATGGAATCGCTTGTGGTCATTTGTAGATCTGTTCAGGGTCTTTCAGTACCGGGTCAACCTTAACCCAGCTTGGTTCGCCTTGAGTGTCGAGACGCTGAAAAAAGCAGCTGCGGCGCCCCGTATGGCAGGCAATGCCGCCATTCTGCTGCACTTTCAGCAGAATGACGTCGGCGTCGCAATCCAGCCGGATTTCATGCACATGTTGCTGATGGCCGGACTCTTCGCCCTTGCGCCACAAGCGTTGACGCGAACGCGACCAATACACGGCCAGGCCGGTGCGGACGGTTTCGCTGAGCGCTTCGGCATTCATCCAGGCGACCATCAGAATGGCGCCATCGGCGGCGTCTTGTGCGATGGCCGGTATCAGGCCGTTTTCATCAAAGCGGACCTGGGCCAGCCAGTCGGGCAGGGTGTTCATGGAGCTAACCTGACTTTGATGCCCTGGGACGCCAGGAATTCCTTGGCCTGGCGGACAGTGTATTCGCCATAGTGGAAAATGCTGGCCGCCAGCACTGCGCTGGCGCCGCCGAGGGTGACACCATCGGCCAGGTGCTGCAGGTTGCCCACGCCGCCCGAGGCGATGACGGGAACCGGCACGGCATCTGACACCGCGCGGGTCAGTTCAAGGTCGAAGCCGGATTTGGTGCCGTCGCGATCCATGCTGGTCAGCAGCAATTCTCCCGCGCCGTACTCGGCCATCCGGCAGGCCCATTCCACCGCATCCAGGCCGGTAGCCCGCTTGCCGCCGTGAGTGTGGACTTCCCAACGGGGCGGTTCGCCTTGCGCCGACACACGCCGGGCGTCAATGGCTACCACCATGCATTGCGAGCCGTGATGGTCGGCAGCGCGCCGCACCAGGTCGGGGTCGTTCACTGCTGCGCTGTTGATGGACACTTTATCGGCACCCGCATTGAGCAGGCGCTGCACATCGGCAACCTGGCGCACGCCGCCGCCGACGGTCAGAGGAATGAAAATTTCGCTGGCGACGGCTTCGATGATGGGCAGAATGAGGTCGCGGTCTTCGCTGGTGGCGGTGATGTCCAGGAAAGTCAGTTCGTCGGCGCCCTGTTCGTTGTAACGCCGGGCGATTTCGACCGGGTCGCCGGCATCGACAAGCTCAACGAAGTTGACGCCTTTGACGACGCGCCCGGCAGTGACGTCCAGGCAAGGAATGATGCGGCAGCAGAGGTCGCTGCCGGAGTCGGCGGGGGTCTGAGTCATGATGCGGTCAGTTCGTCTGCGCGTTGCTGGGCAGCGGCGAAGTCCAGGGTGCCTTCGTAGATGCTGCGCCCCAGAATGGCGCCTTCCACACCATCGTGCTCGACAGCGCACAGGGCTTCGATATCGCGTATGTCGGTCACGCCGCCAGAAGCGATGACGGGGATATTGACACTTTGCGCCAGCCGCACAGTGGCTTCGACGTTGACGCCGCTGAGCATGCCGTCACGGCCAATATCGGTGTAGATGATGGATTCAACGCCGTAGTCCTCGAACTTGCGGGCGAGATCCTGCACATCGTGGCGGGTCAGCTTGCTCCAGCCGTCGGTGGCCACCTTGCCGTCGCGGGCATCCAGGCCCACGATGATATTGCCCGGGAATGCGCTGCAGGCATCGCGCAGAAAGCCGGGGTCTTTCACGGCTGCGGTGCCGATGATGACGTAGGAAATGCCGTTGTCCAGATATTGCTCGATGGTGTCGAGGTCGCGAATACCGCCGCCAATCTGAATGGGAATATCGCCTGCAATGGCATCGACGATGGCCTGGATGGCAGCGGCGTTCTTGGGCTTGCCTGCCACTGCGCCGTTCAGGTCAACCAGGTGCAGCCTGCGGGCGCCCTGGTCCAGCCATTGTTCGGCCATGGTGGCAGGATTGTCGGAAAAAACGGTGGCGTCGTTCAGGTCGCCCTGGCGCAGGCGAACGCAGTGCCCGTCTTGGAGGTCGATGGCGGGGATCAATAACATGGTGATGAATCAGCCGGTAAATTGCTTGGAAATGGAGGGTTCGGGCAGGCGCCAGCCACATTGGCTGGTGTGGCGCGCATGACTGGGGTGCTGCATATTCAAGGTTGCCATTCCATAAAGTTGCGATAAAGCCTGAGACCGTGCGCGGCGCTTTTCTCAGGATGGAATTGCACGGCGAAAATATTATCTGCTGCGATGGCGCAGGTAAAGCGCTGCCCGTACTGACTAACCCCTACGGTCAGGGCGGGGTTGTCGGGCACTGCGTAATAGCTGTGTACGAAATAGAACGGCGTGTCCTGTGGAATGCCCGACCATAATGCGTGTTCGCGCACCTGGGTAACGGCATTCCAGCCCATGTGCGGCACTTTAAGCCGAATCGCTGGTTGGGGTGCCGCTTCAGGCTGTCCATGGTGTGAAACGCCCGTTGACGCGGCGTATTGTGGCCCACAAAAGCGTCGTACCCAGCCGGGGAAAATGCCCAGGCTGGGCGTATTGCCTTCTTCGCTGCCGGAAAACAGCATTTGTTCTCCTACGCAGACGCCCAGCAGGGGTTTTTCGCGAGCCGCCTGCAGTACCGCGTCACGCAGGCCCGAGGCGTCGAGCGTGCGCATGCAATCGGGCATGGCGCCCTGGCCGGGGAATACCACTCGCGATGCCCGGCGGATTTGTTCAGGCGTGTTGCTGATGCGGATGTCAGAGCCGGGCGCGGCCGCGCGCAGGGCGCGGGCCACTGAATGAAAATTGCCCATCCCGTAGTCGACGATGGCGATGGTATTCAAGATGCTTCCGGCGGCAGGCGCATTATTTAAAGGTTCAGAGCACGCCCTTGGTCGAAGGAATGACGCCTTCGTTGCGGGGGTCGAGCTCGATGGCCATACGCAGGGCGCGGCCAAAGGCTTTGAAAACAGTTTCGCACTGGTGGTGGGCGTTTTCGCCCTTCAGGTTGTCGATGTGCAGGGTGGCCTGCGCATGATTGGCAAAACCCTGGAAGAATTCGCGCGCCAGATCGACATCGAAGCGGCCGATGTGCGAACGGGTGAAGGGCACATCGTAGAACAGGCCGGGGCGGCCGGAAAAATCAATGACGACCCGGGAAAGGGATTCATCAAGCGGCACGTAGGAGTGGCCGTAGCGGCGCATGCCTGCCTTGTCGCCGACCGCAGCGGCGAACGCCTGGCCCAGCGTGATGCCGACGTCTTCCACGGAATGGTGGTCGTCGATGTGGACATCGCCGTCGCAGTGGATGTCGAGGTCGATCAGGCCGTGGCGGGCGATCTGGTCCAGCATGTGGTCCAGGA
>JAAZDZ010000395.1 GCA_012512545.1 Alcaligenaceae bacterium
AGCGACAGCACCAGGGGATAGCGCCGCGTCAGGCGCAATGCCTGCAACAGAAAGCCAGAGGATGACCTGTGGCGGGCGGTGCCCGGCAGAAACGATTCGAGCAGGCCGCGCGGCGTGAGGGATTTGCCCAGACGCTGCACGCCATGCGCCAGGCTCTGGCGTTCCATGGCAGCCCGGGCGCGCAATATCTCAATGCGCAGGGCCCTGTCGTGGCGTGGCGACCGGCGGCTCATGAGCGGTCTCCCGGAGGCGGCATCCACTCGGGCGGAACAGCGCTCGAAGAAGGTTCTTTCAGGCGATCCACGAGGTCGATGTCGCGTCGTAATTCATCCAGTGTTGCCGAAAATGGCGTGGGGCTGTTCACCAGGCGCGTACGCACCGCCAGCAACAGGCCCAGCCCGACCACAAAATAGATGAAAGCCAGAATGGCCAATGCCAGATAGCGATCTTCAGTCGGCCAGAAATACACCGCCACCAGCCCTGTGAAGACCAGCAGGGCCAGAGTCAGAAACAGCAGCGCCCCAAAGACCATGCCCAGCAAGGTCAGGACATTGGCTTTCTGTTCAGCAGCCTCAAGCGCGAACAGCTCGAAGCGGGTTCGCAGAATTGAAAGCAGCGTGGCGGCCAGCCCGCCGACAGTTTCACGCAGCGCCATATCTGGCCTGTATCAGCGACGGCAGATGATGGCGCCGATCAGGACTCCCATCAGCCCCGCCATGCCAATGGCGCGCCAGGGATTATCGTGGACGTAGTCATCGGTAGCCCGCGCAGCGCGGCGTCCGCGAGCCATGAGCTCGTCCTGCGTGGAATAAAGGTGTTCGCGCGTGCGGCGCAGCGAGCGCATGGCGCTGTCGCGCAGCTCTTCGGCCTTGTCGCCTGTGGCTTCTGCAGCCTGCTGCAACATGCGCTCGGCTTCATCCAGGCTTTCTTTGACTCGCTCAACGAATTCTTCTTCACGATCGCGGATATCTTTTTCTTTCATGCTTCAACTCCTGTCAAATGAATGACTGCAATAGGGACGGCGACACGCAGGCAAGCCTTGTACCCGACTTCAGGTGTCCTTCTGCCGGGTGCCGAAAATACGGTCGCCCGCATCGCCCAGCCCAGGGATAATATAGCCGTTCTCATCGAGGTGGCTGTCTATTGATGCCGTATAGATATGCACATCGGGGTGGTGTTTTTCAACGGCCTCAATACCCTGTGGCGCGGCAACCAGCACCAGGGCGCGGATATTCCGGCAGCCCGCCTTCTTGAGCAGATCAATGGTCGCCACCATGGAACCGCCTGTGGCCAGCATGGGGTCAACAATCAGCGCCAGGCGTTCGTCAAGCTGGCCCACCAGCTTCTCAAGGTAGGTTTGCGCTTCGAAGGTTTCTTCGTTGCGGGCAATGCCCACCGCGCTGACCTTGGCGCCGGGAATCAGAGTCAGCACGCCATCCAGCATGCCGATGCCCGCCCGCAAGATGGGCACCACCGTGACTTTCTTGCCCGCGATTTTCTCGACATCCAGCGGGCCGCACCAGCTCTCGATTCTCTGGGGCTCAAGGGGGAGATCCTTGGACGCTTCGTAGGTGAGCAGCGCCGCGATTTCCTGGGACATTTCCCGGAAATTCTTGGTGCTGAGATCGGCCTTGCGCATCAGACCCAGCTTGTGCTGAATCAGGGGGTGGCGGATTTCGTGTACTGGCATTTATGAGTGTTCCTGCAAAGTCAGTGATGGCACGTCTGCATTATGCACCGAGTTCTTGTGGTTTCGTTGCGGCTTCAATGCTTTGCCAGCCATTGCACCACACTGTCGAGGAATTTTCCGGTGCCGCCAGCCCGTTCGTGATTGACCATGAGCACCAGCGCGTAGCGGCGACCGCTGGCGCCCAGAACATAACCGGCCAGGGCGCGGGAATCGCGCAGGGTGCCGGTCTTGAGGTGCGCCACGCCGCGCGTTTCGTCGGCCCGCAGCCGCCGCCGCAGGGTGCCGTCCACACCGGAAATCGCCAGCGACGAGACGAATTCAGGCATCAGCGGCGAACGCCACGCGATATCCAGCATGCCCGCCAGGCCATCGGCGGTGAGGCGCTCCGCGCGCGACAGGCCGGAACCGTTTTCCAGCACCCAGCCCCGCGTATCCACGCCCTGGTTGCGCAGTACCTCAAAGGCCGCCTGGGCGCCGCTCTGCGCGGTCGCACCGGATGCGCGCTGCTCGGCCCCCAAGGCCAGCAGCAGCATGCGGGCCATGACGTTATTGCTCTGCTTGTTGACCAGGCGAATGGTGTCTGCCAGGGTTTCCGAATCGTGCCAGGCCAGCAAACGCGCACTGGCTGGCACAGCACCTTCCGTCAGGCCGCGCCCCAGCGTGCCGCCGAGTTCCGTCCATAACATGCGGAACTGGGCCTCGAAATGCTGCTGTTGCGGCAAGGCCAGCCGATACAGGGAAAACTCGCCGCATGAACCCGCCACTGTGCCATTCACGTGTATCAGCGTTTCCGTGCCCACACGCTGCACCTGGGTACTGACATTGGGCGAGCCGGGACAGCGCGCATTGCTCCATTCGACATTGCCCTGCACCCGCAGGCCCCGCACGGGCGGGTCGATCACGGGCACCCACTTATTGGCCTGGATATCGGGCATGAAAATCAGCCTCACCGTGCCCAGGCCCACCATCATGACATCCGGGCTGGCGTTGTAGGGCCGGTCAGCCGCGCCGTCGAAGGCTCCCGGGTCGAGCGCGACATTGCCGAAGCGGCTGCGGTCCACCACCACTTCGGTGATGTTCTTCACACCGCGCAGACGCAGTTCCCGCAGCAGCGACCAGAGTTCGTGCATGGTGAGGAAAGGATCGCCGCCCGCTTTCAGATACAGCGGCCCGGTCAGTGTCCCTTCGGCGTCGAGCTTCGCATCGCCGCGCGTATAGAAACCCGTGCGCCAGCTGTATTCCGGGCCTAATTCGGAAAGCGCCGCCCAGGTCGTGACCATTTTCATCACGGAAGCCGGGTTGCGCGGCACCGAGGCGTTTATGGAAGCCAGACGCGGCCCGCCAAGTTCGTGCACCACCAGCGACAGGGTGGAATCAGGAAGCCTGGTCGCAGCCCAGGCTTGTTGCACCTCTGGGGGCAGAGCCTGAACCGACTGCGCCACAGCCAGCGGCTGGGCTGCAGCCTGGGGCGCTGCCAGGCAAGCGGCCAGCCCCACGGCCAGCAGCGGCGCAGCCGCCCATTGCCGTGCCCGGCGCCAGGTTTTCACAAAGGGAAACGAAAGCATGAAAGACATGGATGCAAAGGTAGGAGTGACGAAAAGCATCGGGGAAAAACATCAGCATAAGCGATTTGCCAGACTCCCAGAAACACGAATAATGGTCGGCACACACGTCAACCCGGGGTGGAATTCACAATACGACGGGCCGCGCCGACCTGCTGGCGCGTGCGCCGCGACGGCCGGTTCACGGGCGCCTTGAACCCCACTCCCGCTAAAATAGCGTCTTTGTCATCCTCCCCATGCCCTGCGGGGCCAAGCTGCCTGCACGTGAACTCCGATCTCCAGCTCTCCCAGTTCGACTACGCGCTGCCTCCTGAACTCATCGCCCAGACCCCTGCTGCCCAGCGCAGCGGCAGCCGCCTGCTGCATATCGGGCCCGATGGCCGCCTGCATGATCGTCAGTTCATTGATCTGCCTTCCTTGCTGCGTTCCGGCGACCTGCTGGTATTCAACGATACGCGCGTGATCAAGGCCCGGCTGCTCGGCAACAAGGAAAGCGGCGGGCGGGTGGAAGTGCTGGTCGAGCGCATCACTGCGCCGACCACCGCCCTGGCCCACATCAAGGCCAGCAAATCGCCACGGCCGGGCACGCGCCTGTGGCTGGCAGATGCCTTCCATGTCACGGTGACTGGCCGCGAAGGTGCGCTGTTCATCGTGGAATTTCCCGATAACGCCCTGAGCCTGCTGGACGCCCACGGCAGCACACCGCTGCCGCCCTACATCACTCATGCGGCCAGTGAAGAAGACGATACGCGTTACCAGACCGTATACGCACGCCAGCCCGGGGCGGTGGCAGCACCGACCGCTGGTCTGCATTTCGACGACACCATGCTTGCCAGACTGGCCGGCCAAGGAGTGGCAACCGCTTTCGTGACCCTGCATGTGGGCGCAGGCACTTTCCAGCCCGTAAGAGTGGAAAACCTCAGCGAGCACATCATGCATGCCGAGCGCTTTCAGGTCAGCGCCGCCACCCTGCAGGCCATCCGCCAGACCCGCGCAAACGGCGGCAGGGTGATTGCCGTAGGCACGACCAGCGTGCGCGCGCTGGAATCCGCCGCCGCCCAACTGGCGCACGCGCCCGCGGGTCCGGATGCTGAGGGCGACACCCGCCTGTTCATCACCCCCGGCTACTCGTTTCAGCTGGTTGACGCCCTGCTCACCAACTTCCACCTGCCACAATCCACCCTGCTCATGCTGGTGTCGGCCCTGGCAGGCATGGACACCATACGCAGCGCCTATGCGCACGCCGTTCAATCCCGGTATCGCTTCTTCAGTTATGGCGATGCCATGTTTATCGAATCCCCGAATCATTCATGACCCGTCTTCAATTCAAACTGCTGGCTACCGACGGCGCCGCCCGGCGCGGCGAGATCACGCTTAACCACGGTGTAGTGCAGACCCCGATCTTCATGCCAGTGGGCACCTATGGCAGCGTCAAGGCCATGCTGCCTCACGAACTGGAAGACATCGGCGCCCAGATCGTGCTGGGCAACACCTTCCACCTGTGGTTGCGGCCCGGCACCGACATCATGCGCAAGCACGACGGCCTGCATGGTTTTATGCAATGGCACAAGCCGATACTCACGGATTCCGGCGGTTTCCAGGTATTCAGCCTGAACAATATGCGCAAAATCACCGAGGAAGGCGTGCGTTTTTCCTCGCCCATTGACGGTTCCCGCCTGTTTCTGACACCTGAGGAATCCATGCGCATCCAGCATGCGCTGAATTCCGATATTTCCATGGTGTTCGACGAATGCACGCCCTACGAAATAGAAGGGCGGCCCGCCACGGCGGAAGAAGCCGCCACCTCCATGCGCATGTCGCTGCGCTGGGCGCGGCGTTCGCGCGACGAATTCGAGCGCCTGGAAAATCCCAACGCCCTATTCGGCATTGTGCAGGGCGGCATGTATGAACACCTGCGCGACGAATCGCTGGCAGGTCTGCTGGACATCGGTTTTGAAGGCTATGCCATTGGCGGGCTGTCGGTAGGCGAGCCCAAGGAAGACATGATGCGGGTGCTGGCTCACACCACGCCACATCTGCCGGAACAGGCGCCCCGCTATCTGATGGGCGTGGGCACGCCTGAAGACCTGGTAGAAGGCGTCAGTCGCGGCGTGGACATGTTCGACTGCG
>JAAZDZ010000396.1 GCA_012512545.1 Alcaligenaceae bacterium
CCAATCACCTTATCCCCGGTCAGATAAACCGAACTTCCAGCCGCTTCCCCAGAGCCGCCGCGTATTTTTGAAGGGTTACCAGCGAGGGCGACGGCTTACCGGTAACAAGTGCGCTTTCCAGCCGTGCAACAGCGGGTGCATGTGTACCCATTCGTTTCGCCACTTCTTGAATCGCACCGAGTTTTGAGGAGGCTCCAACCTTTGAGAAAATGGAGCCATGAGCAAGAACAACAAATTTTCGCCTGAAGTCCGTGAGCGTGCCGTTCGATTGGTGCAAGAGCATCGCGGTGAGTATCCGTCGCAATGGGCGGCGGTGCAGTCCATTGCGCCCAAGATCGGCTGTTCAGGCCACACGCTGTTGAAGTGGGTGCAGCTTCAAGAGGTGGAGGCTGGCACGCGGCCTGGTGTCCCTCAGGCAGAGCAAGAACGCATCAAAGCGCTCGAGCGTGAGGTCAAAGAGCTGCGCCGGGCCAATGAAATCCTGAAGTCGGCAAGTGCTTTTTTCGCTCAGGCGGCGCTCGACCGCGAACTGAAGAAATAAACGCCTACATCGACCAGCACCGGGGCCTGTATGGGGTCGAGCCGATCTGCAAGGTGTTGCAGGTCGCCCCGTCAGCCTACCGGCGATATGCCGCCCGATGCCGGAATCCGGAACTGCGAAGCCTGCGAGCCAAGAGGGATGAACAACTCATGGTGAATATCCAGCGTGTGTGGGAACAGAACTTTCGGGTCTATGGAGCCCGCAAGGTCTGGAAGCAGTTGAATCGAGAAGGGGTGATGGTGGCGCGGTGCACCGTGGAGCGTCTGATGCGACACCTTGGCATCGAGGGGATCAGGCGCGGCAAACGGGTTCGCACCACGATCCCTGATAGCGCAGCTGCCTGTCCACGAGATCTGGTGAAGCGGCGCTTCGAAGCCGACCGGCCCAATCGACTGTGGGTCGCAGATTTCACCTACGTCTCAACCTGGCAGGGATGGTTATACGTGGCCTTTGTCATTGATGCCTATGCCAAGCGTATCGTCGGCTGGCGAGCCTCCAGTAGCATGACGACAGACTTTGTCTTGGATGCCCTGGAGCAGGCTGTCTATGACCGAAGACCGACGCAGTCCGATAGGCTCGTCCATCATTCCGATAGGGGATCCCAATACGTGTCCATTCGCTACTCCGACCGATTGAGCGAGGCCGGAATCAATCCATCAGTCGGCAGCACCGGAAGCGCCTATGACAATGCGCTGGCCGAAACGATCAACGGCCTGTACAAAACGGAAGTGATTCATCGGCGCGCGCCCTGGAAAACCAAGGCTGCCGTGGAGTTGGTGACACTGGAATGGGTCTCGTGGTTCAACCACCAACGCCTGCTCGAATCCATCGGCGACATTCCGCCCGCTGAGGCCGAAGCGCGATACTATCGGCAACTTGCAGCGCCGACTGTGGAACCTGTTTTACTTTAACCAAAAAGCCTCCGCGATCCCCGGTGCGATTCAGAATGCGACGAGGGTTCCGCTGAAAAATCATCAATCAGCGTCTATCACCCTGCCCCATATCCTGCAAAAGATCATGACTCTTTAAGTCTGGGCCGTCGCGTATTTATGCAAGGCCCATGATTCAGACGCTGCTGGTCTTGAATATGACTGAAATAGTCTTAATGCGCCTTGATTAGATGGACTGCGGGCCTGTTTTGCAGTCCCGACGCTCAGTCCGTGATCGAACCGTTTTCTTGCGCCAGGCGTACATATTCCGATAACGGGCGTACCGCCTGGAAATAAAGATCGCGCATCACAGTCTGTTTTCGAGGGCCGACGATAGACGCCAAGGCGGAAAGC
>JAAZDZ010000397.1 GCA_012512545.1 Alcaligenaceae bacterium
TTATTGGCCCGCCTGGGGTTGGCAAGACCCACCTGGCCATCGGGATTGGCCACAAGGCGGTCGAGGCTGGATACCGTGTGCTGTTTCGTAATGCGCTGGATCTGGTCGAAGAGCTGGAACTGGCCGAAATGAAAGGAGAGCTGAAGAAAAAAATCAGCCAACTGGCCAAGCACGATTTGCTGATCATTGATGAGCTGGGCTACCTCCCCATGACCCGCCAGGCCCGCTACAACCTGTTTCAGCTGATCAACAGCCTGTACGAGTACCGATCCATCATCTTGACTACCAATAAGGACTTCACCTGTTGGGGGGAGTTTTTCCACGATGACAATGTTGCGGTACCGATCATTGACCGGATCATCCATCACTCACACATTTTTATGCTGGGAGGTGAAAGCTATCGACTGAAGCAAAAAACTGCGGGTTAAGCGAGCAAGGGTGGGTCAATTTTATTGGCCAAACGTGGGTGAAAGTAAATGGCCATTGACAACTCCCCATTGAAAGGACCATCACCATGACTGCTGACCACAGTAAGGCCGCCGCTTGGCCGGAAGAAACGCACCGTAAGCCCAGGCTCTTCCGAACAGGCAACATTGTTGCCACACCCGGCGCCCTTGAGTTACTACGCCATCTTGAGGTTTCCGCTCTTGGCTATCTGTTCCGTCACATGAACAGCGACTGGGGCGATCTGGACGCCGAAGACAAACAAGCAAATCAAGGCGCTCTGGTTTACGGCACTCGAATTTTTTCCTCGTACGCATTGCCCGACGGCAAGAGCAAGCTATGGATCATCACAGAGGCCGACCGCAGCGCCACTACACTTCTATTGCCCGACGAGTACTGAATCAAAACGTATAACCAGCCGTATAAAGCAACATCACAAAAGAAAAAAGCCCTTGAAAATCAAGGGCTTAGTTCAAAATCTGGCGGACAGAGAGGGATTCGAACCCTCGGTACGCTATAAACGTACACACGCTTTCCAGGCGTGCACCTTCAACCACTCGGTCACCTGTCCTGATATCGCGGGCTTTAAACAAGAACCCAACGAAGTCAATTATTATAGCACGTGAAAATATTTCCTCAATGCCTGCCCGGCCACTGCCCTGTTTGATTAGACAGCGCGGGCGCCCAGCAGGCGTTCGCAGTAGCGGGCGATCATGTCGATTTCGATGTTGACTGGGGCACCTGCCTGCAAAGCCTTCAAGGTGGTGACCTGCACGGTGTGGGGGATGAGATTGATGCCGATCTCGCAGCCTTCGGGCTGGTCTTCCACTGAATTGACGGTCAGGCTGACGCCATTTACCGTGACTGAGCCCTTGTACACCATGTAGCGCCCCAGTTCGGGCGATACCCGGATGCGCAGGTTCCACGATTCGCCCACGGGCTGAAAGGCGGTGACTTCGCCAGTGCCGTCCACGTGCCCGGAAACGATATGCCCGTCCAGGGTGTCGCCCAGGCGCATGGCGTGTTCCAGATTCACTTCGCCAACAGTGCCCAGCCCTGCTGTACGGTTCAGGCTTTCGCGCGACACGTCTACGTCAAAGCCGTCTTCCCGCAAGGCGACGACAGTCATGCAGGCGCCTTGAATTGCGATGGAGTCGCCCAGTTTGGTGTCGTCGCGCAAAAAGCCCGGCGCGTGAACGGATAGTTTCACCCCAGCATCTTCGCTGCCTTGCGCAAGCGGCGTGACCTCGGTGATACGTCCCACCGCAGAGACAATACCTGTAAACATGAATTTCCCTATCAAAGATGACGCTGCGTCATGCGATTGAGCGCCTGAGTCAGGCTGGCCCAGTGGCCGGGGTGACGCAGGCGCAGGCGCATATCGGTTCCCACTGCCGTGGCATCTATGAACTCGAAGCGCTCGGCGGCATCCAGCGTCGGCACAGCAGGCATGTCGGCCATCCCCCGGCCCTGACCCAGCAGCAATGGCGCCATATAGACCAGCAGTTCGTCGATGCTGCCTGTTTGCAGCAATGCGCCGGACAGGCGCGCACCCGCTTCTACATGGACTTCGTTGATCTGATGCGCCGCCAGCCAGCGCATGACTGAGGGGAGATCCACCCCCGCTGACGAACTGGGCATGACGACGACTTCGGCATTGCGCTGCGCCAGGCGTTCTGCCTTGGCCTGATCAATGCGGCATACAAA
>JAAZDZ010000398.1 GCA_012512545.1 Alcaligenaceae bacterium
CCCCGTGGCGGGCGCGGCAGCACCCGCCTGACCAACTGGGAAGCCAAAGAACTGGAAACCCTGCCAGACGCGATTGCGGAAGTGGAATCCCAACAGGAAGCGCTGACTGCCGAGCTTTCCAACCCGGACCTCTACCAGCAGAACCCGGAACGGGCTGGCCAGATCAATGAAGAACTGGCTGCGCTCGAAGAAAAGCTCGAAGAACTGTTTGACCGCTGGGAATCTCTGGAAGCCAAACGCGCCGAATCCTGAGCGTTCAACGCAGCAACAGGGAACACGGCACGCGTTCAGCTTTCAGCATCCTTCAGGCCAGGCTCCACTCCAGCGTTTCGCCCGCCGCAAGCGGTACCAGTTCGTGATCGCCCATGGGCAGCGTATCGGGAATGGTGAAAGCGCGCCGTGTCAGTGTCAGCGTGCTGGTATTGACAGGCAGGTCATAGAACGCCGGGCCATTCAGGCTGGCAAAGGCTTCCAGGCGGTCAAGGCGGCCCGCGCGCTCGAAAGCGGTGGCGTAAAGCTCCATGGCATGCAAAGCGGTGTAGCAGCCCGCACACCCGCATGCGTGTTCTTTCAGGCCACGCGAGTGCGGCGCGCTATCGGTGCCCAGGAAGAAACGCGGCGAATCGCTCGTTGCCGCCTGCACCAGAGCCTGCCGGTGCGTCTCGCGCTTCAGAACCGGCAGACAGTACCAATGCGGCCTCAAGCCGCCCTGAAAAAGCGCATTGCGGTTGTACAGCAAATGATGCGCGGTGATGGTGGCAGCGACAGGCCCTTCTGCCTGGCTCACGTAATCAACGCCTTCTTTAGTAGTCAGGTGCTCGAATACCACCTTCAATTCAGGAAACCGCTGGCGCAGAGGAATCATCACGCGCTCAATGAAGACGGCTTCGCGATCGAAAAGATCGACATCAGGGTCGGTGACTTCGCCGTGCACCAGCAGCGGCATGCCGATTTCCTGCATGGCTTCCAGCGCTTCCGAACAATGCTTGAGCAAATCTGTCACGCCCGCATCGGAATTGGTGGTCGCGCCCGCCGGATACAGTTTCACCGCGTGAATGACGCCGGTGGAATACGCCATGCGGATTTCCTCTGCAGAGGTATTGTCCGTGAGATACAGCGTCATCAAGGGCGTGAACGCGCTGCCTGGTAACCCTGCCCTGGATACGGCTTCCAGAATGCGTTCGCGGTATTCCAGGGCCTGTTCGCCTGTGGTGACCGGCGGCTGCAGATTGGGCATGACAATGGCGCGCTGGAACTGCCTGGCAGTATCGCCGACCACGGCAGCCAGCGTAGGGCCATCGCGCAGGTGCAAATGCCAGTCGTCAGGCCGGATAATGGTAAGGGTCTGGGGCGTTGCTTCGGACATACGTATTTACTCTTGGTTTTTACCGCTCGCAAGCGGCATGCTGCGTTCCACCAGGCGCACAAACATGGCGCAGCCATGGGGAATGACATCATCGTTGAAATCGAAAGCGGCATTATGCAGGACACAGCCTGATTCTGCGCCGCCCTGCCCCAACCGGAAAAATGCCCCGGGGCGCTGCTGCAGCATATAGGAAAAATCTTCGGAGCCCATGGAAGGCGTCAGGTTATCCACTACATTCTCTTCGCCAAAAAGCTCTCTGGCAACATCCACCACCAGTTCGGCATGGCGCGGGGTATTGATGGTGGCGGGAAACAGGCGTTTGTAGTTGAATTCGATGCGCGCTTGAAATGCCGCGGCAATCCCCGCCACAATCTCCCCCATGCGTGTCACGATTTTTTCCTGCACGACCGGATTGAATGTCCTGACCGTACCCACCATGCTCGCCGTATGCGGAATGACATTCATGGCTTCAAGATTGCCCGCCTTCACCGCTGATATCGTCAGCACAGCGGCTTCCGGCCCCGGCACATTGCGAGACACAATGCTCTGCAAAGCGGTAATCAGCTGCGCGGCGATGACAATCGGGTCGTTGGTCTGATA